>JAYTHM010000330.1:0-4563 GCA_043732645.1 Frankiales bacterium | reverse complement strand
CCCGCATCCAGAAGCCGATAGCGCCACAACAAAGGCGAGCAACGCGCCCCGCGTCCTCACCATGAGCCGAGGCTAGCGCCGCGGCTTCTCGGTTACTTGTAGTGGTAGCGGGCCTGCAGAATCACGATGTCGTCGGCGTCGACGAGGTAGACGAGGCGGTGTTCTTCGTCGATGCGTCGGGACCAAGCGCCGGTGAGGGCGTGCCTGAGGGGCTCCGGCTTGCCGATGCCGACGAAGGCATCTCTGCTGATGTCTTCGATCAGCCGGTTGATCCGTTTCAGGATTGCCCGATCCGCCGTCTGCCAGTGGACGTAGTCCTCCCACCCGTGAGGTGTGAAGACGAGCCTCACGTAAGCAGCTCGTGCTCCTGACGATCCTCGGAAGACGCCTGCGCAAGGCTCTCGATGAGACGACGTGTGTTAGCCCGAACCCTGAGCAGGTAGGCAGTCTCGTTCAGCGCGTCGTAGTCGGCCTTGGACATGAGGACGGCGTCTCCACGCTTGGAGGTGATCTCAACAGGTAAGTGATCGTCGTTTACCTGCTCGATGAGCGGGAACAGCAAACCTACGCGCTTCACTGGCTGTTATCGCCATGACAACTCCCCTCTAAAGCGGTACGAAAATCGGTGCCAGAAAACCCCGCGCGAGGCGACCTAGCCAGGCCTGGATCGGGTCGCGGTCTCCCACGAAGGACGCCACGGCCCCTTTGGCGGCAGCCGATAGCGCGACCTCTTCGGGCTACGGCGGCCGAGAGTAGCCGCCTATCCAGCATCGCACCGATCGCCTACACGTCCTGCTTGATACCGAACCGCTGACAGCGAAGACACCGGACCGAAAAGCAGCACGTCATGCGGCTCGGATAAGCAAGAACGCCAACGCGCAGTAAGCGCAATGAAACGCCGGGCGCACCGCCGCCTGCCGCAGAACCTCGCCAGAGTCTCCGCGGCAGCACTGTCCGACAGCGAACGACCAGAGCCACCTCTGCAACGGAGACGGCTGGCACCGTCGCTGGCGCAGCGATCGAAGCCTTCCACGATCATCATCAGGGCGCTCAACACCGCGCTGAACCGGACAAGCGCAGGCATTCCTAGCAGCAGGGCGGCATGTCAGACCTGTCCGCAAGGGCGGGGACCGCGGTCAGTCCAGCTGATGCTCCAGCGCGCCGCCTAGGCTCCACGGCGTGCTCCGGACCGTGACCGCTACCCGCTACGTCACGCCCCTACGCGAGGGCGGGTCGCTTCCCGGGCTGATGGAGGCCGACGACTTTGGGACCTACGTCGTGAAGTACACCGGCGCCGGCCAGGGCCGCAAGACGCTGGTCGCCGAGGTCCTCTGCGCAGGCCTCGCGACAGGCCTGGGACTGCCGGTGCCCGAGCTGGTCCTTGTCGAGGTCGACCCCCTACTGGGGCGGTCCGAGCCGGACGAGGAGGTGCAGGACCTTCTGACTGCGAGCCCCGGGGTCAACCTCGGCATGGACTTCCTGCCCGGCGCCCTTGGCTTCGACCCACTCGCGCACCCCGTCGATCCCGGTCTCGCCAGCCGGGTCCTGTGGTTCGACGCGTTCGTCGGCAACGTCGACCGGTCCTGGCGCAACCCGAACCTACTGATGTGGCACCGCGACCTGTGGCTCATCGACCACGGAGCGACCCTGGTGTTCCACCACAGCTGGGCGCGGGCCGAGGCGAGCATCACCAAGGCGTACGACGTGACCAGCCACGTCCTGTCCGCGATGGTGGGCGCCGACGCCCGATCCGCGGCTGACGCGGACCTGAGCCCACAGGTGACGGAGGCCTTGCTGAGGGCGGTGCTGACCGACGTACCGGATGGGTGGCTGACCGACGAGCCAGGGTTCACCTCCCCGGATGAGGTCCGCGCGGCCTACGTGCAGCACCTGCTGGTCCGGCTCGGGGCGAGAGAGGCGTGGCGGCCGTGAGCGCGCTGTTCGAGTACGCCGTGCTGCAAGCCGTGCCGCGGGTGCAGCGCGGCGAGAGCATCAATGTCGGAGTCGTCCTCTACAGCCAGGACCTCGACTTCCTCGACGGGCTCATGCACGTGGACGCGCACCGTCTGCGGGCCCTGGACCCGACGATCGACGTGGCGGCCGTCGAGGAGGCGCTCGACGCGATCTGCCGCGCCTGTCGCGGCGAGGGGCCGGCCGGCCTGACACCCCTGCGGCAGCGCTTCGGATGGCTCACGGCGCCGCGCAGCACGGTCGTCCGGGCCGGCCCGATCCACACCGGTAAGACATCCGACCCGGCCGCGGAGCTGGTGCGGCTGCACGCGGCGCTGGTGCTCTAGGACTCAGCGGTCGGCAAGGACAGCGGCGAGGGCGGCCAGGAACGCGGTCGTCTCCGGCTCCGTGCCGGCGTTGACCCGCAGCCACCCGGACAGGCCCGGCGCGGACGACAGGTCCCGTACGAGGACCCCCCGGTCGAGCAGCGCCTGCCACAGCTCACCGGGTGCCGGGAACGGCCCGAACAGCAGGAAGTTGGCCTCGGTCGGGACCACGGACAGCCCGAGGGTGGGGATGCCGGCGAGCATCCGGTCCCGCTGCGCCTTCACGGCCTCGACCGTCCCGAGCAGCTCGTCGGTGTGGGCCAGCGCGACCCGAGCGGCGGCCTGGGTCAGGGCCGACAGATGGTAGGGCAGCCGTACCAGCCGCAGGGCGTCGACCGCCTCGGCGGCGGCGGCGAGGTAGCCCAGGCGCAGACCCGCCCCGGCGAAGGCCTTCGACATCGTCCGGGACACCAGCAGCCGCGGGTGCGCCGCGAGCAGGGTGACGGCGGAGACCGACGTACCGAACTCCGCGTAGGCCTCGTCGACGACGACCACTCCCTGAGACTCGCCGCAGACCGCCTCGACGACGTCAAGCCCGGTGACCGTTCCCGTCGGGTTGTTCGGTGTGGTGAGGAAGGTGATCGCGGGCTGGTGTTCGCGCACGGCCGCAATCGCGGCGTCGACCGACAGCGTGAAGTCTGCGGCCCGCGGAACGCCGACCCAGCCGGTGTTGGTCCCGCGCGCCAGCAGCGGGTGCATCGGATATGACGGTTCGAAGCCCAGCGCCACCCGACCCGGGCCGCCGAACGCCTGGCACACCTGCTGGAGCACCTCGTTGGAGCCGTTCGCGGCCCAGATCTGCTCGACCGACAGCGCGACGCCGGTGACGCGGGTCAGGTAGGCGGCCAGGTCGAGACGCAGATCCAGGGCCTCCCGGTCGGGGTAGCGGTTCAGCGAGGCCGCGGCTCGGCCGACGGCCGCGGCGAGGTCGGCAACGAAAGACGCCGACGGCGGAAAGGGGTTCTCGTTGACGTTGAGCTGGATGGCCTCCGGCAGCTGCGGTGCACCGTACGGCTGCTGGCCGACCAGGTCGTGGCGGACGGGCAGGCTCACGCGGGCCGGACCCGTACCTGGACCGCCTCGACGTGCGCGAGCAGGTCCTCCGCGCCACCAAGGGCACTGACGTGCGGGGCGACGGTCGCAAGCGCCTGGGCGGTGTACTCGACCAGCGACATCCGCTTCAGGAAGCTCTGCGCGGACAGGCCGGCCGAGAAGCGCGCCGTGCCACCGGTGGGCAGGACATGGTTGGAGCCGGCAAGGTAATCCCCCAGCGACACCGGTGTGAAGCCCCCGACGAAGATCGCACCAGCGTTGCGGACCCGGCGGGCCCGCTCCGGTGCGTCGGCGGTGATGACCTCCAGGTGCTCGGCGGCCCACGCGTCGACGACGTCCAGGCCGTGGTCGAGGTCCTCGACGAGCACATGCGCGGACTGGCCGGCGAAGGCCTCCTCGACGCGGGCACGATGCTTGGTTGCGGGGACCTGCTTGTCGAGCTCGACGTCGACCGCGTCGGCCAGCGCGACCGACGGCGTGACGAGCAGGCACGCGGCCAGCGGGTCGTGCTCGGCCTGCGCGATCAGGTCCGCCGCCACCACGGCGGGTACGGCGGTGTCGTCTGCAAGGATCGCGATTTCGGTGGGCCCGGCCTCGGAGTCGATGCCGCACCGGCCCTGGACCAGGCGCTTGGCCGCGGCGACGTAGACGTTGCCCGGGCCGGTGATGACGTCCACCGGGGCAACCCCCGGGTCCCCCGGGAGCCCGTAGGCGAACATCGCGATCGCCTGGGCACCGCCGACGGCGTAGACCTCCTCGATCCCGAGCAGCGCGCACGCGGCCAGGATGTAGGGGTTGGGCAGCCCACCGAACTCCTGCTTCGGTGGCGACGCGATCGCGAGCGAGCCGACGCCGGCGACCAGCGCGGGAACAGCGTTCATCACGACCGACGAGGGGTAGGCGACCCGCCCGCCTGGGACGTATAGGCCGACCCGGCCGACGGGCACCCATCGCTCGGTGACCGTGGCGCCGTCGACGACGTGCACGACCTCGTCAGCGCGCAGCTGAGCGGTGGACACAGTCCGGTTGCGCCCGATCGCCTCCTCCAGGGCTGCCCGCACCGCGGGGTCAAGCTCGGCTAGGGCCGTGGCGAGGGCAACCGCGGGGACGCGGAGGTCAGTCAGCGTCACGCCGTCCAAGCGCTGCGTTGCCTCGCGGACGGCGTCGGCGCCAC
>JAYTHM010000329.1:0-4571 GCA_043732645.1 Frankiales bacterium | reverse complement strand
ACGGCGTCAACCACCTCGCCGCCCACGTCGCCGTTGATGTTCTCGAGCACGGCCCGCTGCCGGAGCCCGCGATCGCGCTGCTCGTCTCCGGCGGCCACTCGAGCCTGCTGCTGGTCGAGGACATCACCCGCACCATGACGCCCCTCGGGCAGACCGTCGACGATGCGGCTGGAGAGGCCTTCGACAAGGTCGCCCGACTCCTCGGGCTGGGCTTCCCCGGCGGACCGGTCGTCGACCGAACCGCCCAGCTGGGAGATCCCCGCGCCATCACCTTCCCGCGGTCGATGCTCACCGACCCGTCGTACGACGTGTCGTTCTCGGGGTTGAAGACGGCCGTGGCGAGGTGGGTCGAGAAGCAGGACGGGCCGATCCTGGTCGCGGACGTCTGCGCGAGCTTCCAGGAGGCCGTCGTCGACGTGCTGACCGCCAAGGCCGTGCGGGCTTGTCGTGACGTTGGCGTGGGACATCTGCTGATCGGTGGGGGGGTGGCCGCCAACAGCCGACTGCGGGCCCTGGCCCAGGAGCGCTGCGACGCCGCCGGGATCGTGCTGCGGGTGCCGCGGCCGGGGCTGTGCACCGACAACGGGGCGATGGTGGCGGCCCTCGGCGACCGTCTGGTCGACGCCGGGATCGCCGCCTCGGAGCTCGACTTGCCGGCCGACAGCAGTATGCCGGTGGAACGGGTGGTCTGCTGAGCCGTGGCCGGGCCGAAGCCAGGGTCGGGACTGTTGCAGCGCTGGCACTCAGGGGGTTACAGTGCCAATGGCACTCAGAGGGCTAGAGTGCCAATGAGGACCTGGCTCGACCCCCGCGACGGCGGGCCCGGTCGCTCACCCACCGTTTAAAGATGATCCTGGAGGAACCGTGACCACTGCGACCAAGGTCGCCATCAAGCCGCTCGAGGACCGCATCGTGGTCCAGGCGGTCGAAGCCGAGACGACCACCGCGTCCGGCATCGTCATCCCCGACACGGCCAAGGAGAAGCCCCAGGAGGGCACCGTCCTGGCTGTCGGCCCCGGCCGGTTCGAGGACGGTGCCCGCGTGCCGCTCGACGTCAAGGTCGGCGACAAGGTGCTGTACAGCAAGTACGGCGGTACCGAGGTGAAGTACTCCGGCGAGGAGTACCTCGTGCTCTCCGCGCGCGACGTGCTCGCCGTCATCGAGGGCTAAGACCCTCACGCTCCACTGCTCTTCAGCACGACCAGCGACGCCCCGGCACCCCACACGGGGCACCGGGGCGTCGCTCGTACCTGCCTGCCGCATGACTGATGCACCATCGAGAGGACCCCTGCATGAGCAAGACCCTGAGCTTCTCCGAGGACGCCCGCCGCTCCCTTGAGCGCGGCGTGGACACCCTCGCCAACGCCGTCAAGGTGACCCTCGGCCCGAAGGGCCGCAACGTGGTCATCGGCAAGAAGTACGGCGGGCCGACCATCACCAACGACGGCGTCACGATCGCCCGCGAGATCGAACTCGAAGACCCGTACGAGAATATGGGTGCGCAGCTGGCCAAGGAGGTCGCCACCAAGACCAACGACGTCGCCGGTGACGGCACCACCACCGCGACCGTCCTCGGTCAGGCGATGGTTCACGAGGGCCTGAAGGCCGTCTCCTCCGGCATCAACCCGATGGGTCTCAAGGCCGGTATCGACGCGGCCGTCGAGGCGGTCAACGAGGCGCTGCTCAAGGCTGCCACGCCGATCGAGACCCCCGCCGAGATCGCTGCCGTGGCCTCCATCTCCGCCCAGGACGCGCGCGTCGGTGAGCTCGTCGCCGAGGCAATGGACAAGGTTGGCAAGGACGGCGTCATCACCGTCGAAGAGAGCAACACCACCGGCCTCGAGCTCGAGCTGACTGAGGGCATGCAGTTCGACAAGGGCTACATCAGCCCGTACTTCGTCACCGACCCTGAGCGTATGGAGGCCGACCTCGGTGAGGCCTACATCCTCATCAACAACGGCAAGATTTCGGCCATCGCCGACCTGCTGCCGCTGCTGGAGAAGGTCGTCCAGTCAGGCAAGCCGCTGCTGATCGTGGCTGAGGACATCGACGGCGAGGCGCTGTCGACGCTGGTCGTCAACAGTATCCGCAAGACCCTCAAGGTCGCTGCCGTGAAGGCTCCCGGCTTCGGGGACCGTCGCAAGGCCATGCTGCAGGACATCGCCATCCTCACCGGCGCGCAGGTCGTGTCCGCCGAGGTCGGCCTCAAGCTCGACCAGGTCGGCCTCGAGGTCCTCGGCACCGTCCGTACCGTGACGATCACCAAGGACACCACCACCCTGGTCGAGGGTGGTGGCACTAAGGACGACGTCGCCGGCCGCATCTCCCAGATCAAGCAGGAGATCGAGAACAGCGATTCCGACTGGGACAAGGAGAAGCTGCAGGAGCGGCTCGCCAAGCTTGCCGGTGGCGTGGGTGTCATCAAGGTCGGTGCCCACACCGAGGTCGAGCTCAAAGAGCGCAAGCACCGCCTCGAGGACGCCATCTCGGCGACCCGCGCGGCGGTCGAGGAGGGCATCGTCCCCGGTGGTGGCGCGGCCCTCGTGCACGCCGCTGCGGTCCTTGACGGTGGCCTGGGCCTGACCGGAGACGCGCTCGTTGGTGTCAACATCGTCCGCAAGGCGCTCGACGAGCCGGCCCGCTGGATCGCCGAGAACGCGGGCCTGGAGGGTCGCGTCGCGGTCAACCACACCCGCGAACTCGGCAAGACCGACGGTCCCCGCGTCGGTCTCAACGCGGCCACGGGCGAGTACGGCGACCTCGTCGCCCAAGGTGTCGTCGACCCGGTCAAGGTCACCCGCTCCGCAGTCCGGAACGCTGCCTCGATCGCAGCCATGCTGCTCACGACCGAGACGATCATCGCGGACAAGCCGGCCGCGGAGGAGCCCGCCGGAGGTGGCCACGGCCACTCGCACTAGCACTGGCGCACGCCCAGCACCGCCGCACGATCAAAGAAGGCCCCTCATCCTCGCGGATGGGGGGCCTTCCTCGGGCCCGGCCCGTGCTGCGTCCTAGCCACAGCGCTCAGAAATCGAGATGGTTGCTCTAACGCAGGGCAGATGTGACTCTCGGCGGACCGTGGCAGTCGTTTCAGCGGGAGCGGACGTTGCCAGGTAACCGCGTCGATAAGTTACGTTGCCCAGACCCGTCTACGGCACCCCTCGGTAGCCTTAGACCGCGGTCGCCAGACTTCCGACGAGAATGTCTTCGCGGTCGGACTCCGAGAGCCCACCCCACACCCCGTAGGGCTCGCGAGCAGACAGAGCGTGTGCACGGCACTGGAGCAGGACCGGGCAGGCGGCGCAGACCGCCTTGGCCGCGGCCTCGCGTCCAGAGCGGGACGGCCCGCGCTCACCCTCAGGGTGGAAGAACAGCTCGGTGTCTTGAGCCCGGCAGGAGCCCTGCTGCTGCCACTCCCACTGGTCCAGTGCTGGTCCGGGAAGTCGGGAGATGTCAGTCATCAACTGGTCCTTTGTCGTCACGTGCTCGGGAGAAGCAACGAGTTGACCCTACAACCGCGCCACAAGTTGTTCAACCCATGCGGCTCCCAAGTTGTGCCCGTTCACTCACCCCTCCATCCTTATTGCCATGATGTGTCTTGCGTAGCACCAATGCCGAGCCCGGCCCCCGGCTCACGGTCGCCGCCGTCGCGCACCGGCTTGGTGTCGCTCCCGCGACCCTGCGCACCTGGGACCGCAGGTACGGCCTCGGTCCGACCGCTCATGAAAGCGGCGCGCACCGCCGCTACTCCCCGGAAGACCTCGGCCGCCTGGAGGGCATGCGCCGGCTCATCCAGACCGGCGTCGCCCCCGCGGAGGCTGCGTCCATAGTCCTAGCTGCCGGGTACGACGGGACGTCCGGCGACGCGCGCTTCCCGGACCGGGACGGTCGGCTTCCCGGCGGGTCCGGGGGCAGGGTGCTCGCTGTTCCCGGCGCGAACGAGGTCGTGCGCGGCCTGGCCCGGGCGGCCATGGCCCTCGACAGCGACGCTGTCGTCGCGCTGGTCGTCGAACAGGTCCATGCGCACGGGGTGCTCAGGACGTGGGAGCACGTGCTCGGGCCAGTCCTGGTCTCGGTCGGGGAGCGGTGGGCCACCACCGGTCAGGGTGTGGAGGTCGAGCATCTGCTCTCGCGATGCATCGTCACGGGGCTGCGCCAGGCCGTGAGCGTGCCGGTCGGCCCGGGCCGCCCGGTCCTGCTGGCCTGCGCCCCCGAGGACCAGCACGACCTCCCGCTCCATGCTCTGGCGGCGGGGCTTGCCGAACGCGGCCAGGGCTGCCGGATCCTCGGCGCGTTGCCCGTTTACGCGCTGGTGGCGGCCGTCCGGCGTACCGGGCCAGCCGCCTTGTTCCTGTGGTCCCAGACCCGGGCGACGGGGGACGTCGCGGTGCTGACCGGCCTGCCCGTCACCCGACCGCCCACCTGCGTGGTCGTCGGCGGCCCCGGCTGGCCGGAGATCCTGCCGGCAAGGGTCTCCCGGGCGGACGGCCTCGGCGCGGCGATGGGCCTGCTGGGCCAGGCAGTGAACGGACAGGCACTAGCGTCCGAGGGGTGACGAACCCCGACCTCCC
>JAYTHM010000328.1:0-4579 GCA_043732645.1 Frankiales bacterium | reverse complement strand
CGCTTCGCGACCAACCGCAGCGTCTCACCAGAAACCTCAAGCCGGGCCGCGATCACTTCCTTGAAATCGATCTCGCCCATCGAGGTATCCAACGCCAGCAGCACCCTCGCCCGCATAATCCTCGACGCCGAATCGACCCCGGTCGTGGTGATCCGAACCAACTCTTCACGATCGACCTCGGTCAGCAACACCGGGCGCTTCTTGTCCGAAGGCATAGCGAACATCCTGTCCGGCAAAGGGGAAGGATCTGCCAGCCACCAACCTCCCAACAAAACACACCAGATTTTAGCAGCGACACGCTACTAGTCCCGGTCGCGGTGAGGGCGAGGGCGATGGTCCCGGCCGCGATCACGGACACACCGAGGTGGAGCAGGTGGCGGCCGAGTCGTCCCACGACCGCGAACCCACCGGCCATTCCCACGAGCATGTCGATGACCATCGACGTCAGGGTCAGCCCGGCGTGGATCGGCGAGAACCCCTCGCCGAGTTGGGTGAACAGCGAGACGCACAGCAACAACCCGCTGAACGCACCGAAGTACACCAGCACGACGAGGATCCCGCTGGTGTAGGTGCGGTTGAGCAGTAGTGAGGGCTCGATGAGCGGATCGCCACGCCTGCGGCGCTCCCACCACACGAATGCGACGAGCAGGACCGCTCCGGCGGCGAGGGTGGCGAACGTCCACGCGGGCCACCCCGCTGTTTGTCCCTGGATCAACGGATAGATGACCGCGGTCAGCGCAGCCCCGATCAGCACCATCCCGACCGTGTCCAGCCTGATCCCCGGGTGGGCGATCGTGCGGGGCAGGACCCGACCGCCGCCGACGAAGGTAGCGATGCCGATCGGCACGTTGATCAGGAAACCCTTGCGGGATCATCAGCGCGCCGAAGCACCCAACCGGCAAGCGGGCCGACCAGATTGCGACCCTTCTGGCCGAACTCACGCGACGCGGCGCTCCTCCCGACTGCCATGTCATGTGCAAGAGCAGCATCCACGACAGCAAGGTCATGATGCTCACCGAAGCACTCGAAGCACTCAGCGATGACGGCTGTGCGTTGGTCATCTGCCTCCCCGGCCAACTGGCTGTGCACCTACCCAAGGCCCCCACCACCCCGGTGATTCTGCACCGTTGATAGTGTCAGGGATGCCGGCTGACGGCAGCGCCGCTTACCTCGGCGGCTGACGGTAGTGATGCTTACCCCGGGCTTCGGCGGCCGATGCTAACGCCGCGTGATCGCACTTATCTGCAGGACACCCCTGGAGCTCGGGAGCGGCACTTTCTGGTGGCTGCGTGGCCACTTCGCAACCGCTTCGGGTCGGTCCGGCGAAGTCAATCTGGAGACCTTCGGGGATGAGCCTGGGCCCGTTGATCGGGACCTTGGGGGGTCGGCTGGTCGCGGCGCGGCTGCCCTTACAGACACCTCGTCCCTTATGGGCGAGGAAGAGCGATCGATGCCGGAGGGCAAGAATGTTGGGGGGTGACTGGGTGCGAGGGCAACGCGACCTGACGGCGTTCGATATTGGCGCGGCCGTCGACCTCATCACCGAGGTACGTGGCCTCGCCGGTACGGCAACCTCCGTAGAGGGCTTTCTTCAGTCCCTCACCGCCCTGATCCACCGCTGCTTCGTCGTAGAGGGCAGAACGCAGACTGCCCTGGTCCGCGCCTACGGCACCACCACCCTGGAGTCCCTCCCCGGTCCCGAGCGGGTCTACGCGCAGGGGCTTAGCCCCGGTGAGCTCACCGGCGACACAACCTGCTTGGCTCTGCTCGGCACGAGCGGCACTGAAAACGCCTGGAACGACCGCCAGCGGTCCGCAAACCATCTCGTGCTGCCGCTCGTGGACCACACCCAGGTTGAGCAGATGCCGATGATCGCTGGCCTGCTGGAGCAGCTTGGTGTCGACGTGCAAGCGCTCACCGCTGGGCACCCCGACGTTATGGTGGCCTCTGTGGACGGCAGTTGCCAGGTCTTCTACGTACGGCAGGCCACGGGCAGCCCCCTCATCCCCGACCAGGAATTCGTGCGGGACCACGGCATCGTGTCGGCGATCGGGTTCGGCGGCGGGCTGCCGACCGGCGAGGTGTTCGCGGTCGTGATGTTCTGCACCGTGGCTGTCCCGCCGCAGACCGCGGACCTGTTCGAGCTGGTCGCCCTCGCCGTGCGGCTGGCCGGTCTCGACATGCTGCTCCTACCCCTGTTCACTGGCACCCGGCGCCCCGCACCGGCCGTGGACGACCTCACCGTCCTGCAATCGCGCGTTTCGTTCAGTCAGGCCCTGCTCTTGACCTACGAGCAGATCGCGTCGACGCAGGTGGAGACCGTGCGAACGGCACTGGCACGCGCTCGGTACGACGCAGCTCGCGCCACCGCTATGGCAGCGGTGGCGCAGGGGCTGACCGACGTCCGCTCCCTGCAGGACGTGGCCGGGGTGCTTTTCCGCCAGGGCTCCTCCGCCGTCGGCGCCGACGCCCTGTCGATCGCGATCGTGGACGACGCCGGGACGGCGGTCGACGTGACCATCTCAGGCGACGTAGCGGAGGACGTCGCCGCGGGGTTCGCGCGGCTGACGCTGAACGACCGCCTCCCCACGACGTTCACCGCTCGGACCGGTCGCGTCGTGATCCTCCGGGACATCTCGCTGGTCGATCACGGCTTCGCCGACCTCGACGCCGTCGCTGCGGCCACCCAGATGCAGAGCATGGCGTGCGTCCCCATGTGGAGCGGCGAGCGCCTGGTAGGGGCGCTGACGTGCGGGTGGCACAGTACCTACAGCTTCGATGACTCGGCGCTCGAGCTGATGGTGGCTCTCGCGGCGCAGACCGCTCAGGCACTGGAGCGCTCGCGGTTGCGCGAGCGAGAGCGCGCACACAACGAGGTGCTGCAGCGCAGCCTGCTAACCCGGACACCCGAGCCCGACAACTGCGAGATCGTCGCCCGCTACCAGGCCGCCGAGCAGGTGGCCCAGGTCGGCGGCGACTGGTACGACTCGTTCGTCCAGCAGGACGGTGCGACGGTCCTCGTCATCGGCGACGTGATCGGCCATGACACCGCCGCGGCCGCGGCGATGGGGCAGCTACGCGGCCTGCTCCGCGGGATCGGCTGGTACTCCGGCAGCGCTCCCGCAGATCTACTGTGCTCGGTCGACGCCGCGATGGAGGGCCTGCTCGTGCAGACGACGGCGAGCTGCGTCGTCGCCCGGCTGGAGCAGACGGAGGACGAGCGCGAGCTAGGGATCACGCAACTGCGCTGGTCGAACGCCGGCCACCCACCGCCAGTCGTCCTCAACCCCGACGGAAGCTCGCTGGTCCTCTCGGGATCGGCGCCGGACCTACTCCTAGGCATCGACCAGGAGACAACACGGGTGCAGTCGGAGGTCACCCTAGATCGTGGGTCAACAGTGCTGCTCTACACCGACGGCCTGGTGGAACGACGCGGCGAGCACCTCGACCAGGGACTCGAACGGTTACGCGCGATGCTCCAACAGCTCGCGCACCTCCCGCTCGCCGAGCTGTGCGACACCCTGCTCGATAGGCTAGGGCCCGGAATCGAAGACGACATCGCGCTGCTCGCCGTCCGCCTGCACCGACAAGACCTACCCCGCCCGCCCGAGGCCGGACCCGAACGACTTCCCCCCGTCGCGCCGATAGACACCTAACCCAACAGCAGGTAACGCCGCGTCTGCAGGGTTATCAGCGGCGCGCCCTGCGCTCGGGAGCATCACTTCTCAGGGGCTTGATCGGTACTTGTCAGCGATGTCGATCAAGGAGGGTTGCAGCTGGTTCTGCGACGAGTTGTGCTGCTGACCTATTGAGGCCTGGGAGTTGCTTGGTGACAAGTTCGTAGCCGAGTTGGTAGCCGAACCAGCGTGGCAGATCGGCCGACCCGAAGAACCAGCGGCCGTCGTTGGCAGGGTCTTGGCCGAGTGCGGCGAACGCAAGTTGCCGATGGCTCGGTTCCGGAGTCCCTTGGGCATAAAGGGGCACCTCCCCCGTGCAGCCCGCCTCAAATGCCCGGGCCAGTCCTTCGCTAGCTGATGTGGAGGGCCTGTCTGTCAAGGGGCAACGCGCAATTGGCGCCGATCTTTGTTTGGGTGCCGCTGTTGGGTGCTTGTGAGGACCGGCCGGTATCAGCGGTGGCATGGGTGTCAGGGCGACGCGCGGTCAGAGTGATGTACGCGGGTTGGTTACCGCATGACGGGATGTTCGGCTGGAGCGTCCGCGGGTCTAGGGGTCGAGCGTGGCCCTCCGGACATGGGGTCCGTGGGCTGCTCATAGCTAGCTGGCGGGTCACTGCACGCGCTGCCACCATCGTGATACCGGCCGGTCGGCTTGCGGGGTTCGCTGCAGGGTCGAGAGCGTCGCTCTTCCCCTATGCAGCAGGCTCTTTGCTCATCAGGTGGACTCACGCAGGTCGGCCACGGTCACCGGCTCGCCGCAGTGCGGACAACGGCCTCCGATGCCGACTGTTCGGGTGAATCGGTTGCAGTCTTGGCAGCGCCGGTCCAGTTGTCGTTCTCCGCACTCGGGGCACTGATAGATGCCCGGCAACATGCCCAGAGACATTTCGGAGTTGATCATC
>JAYTHM010000327.1:0-4618 GCA_043732645.1 Frankiales bacterium | reverse complement strand
ATGGTGCGCCCCTTGGCGTCCTCCTCGACCGTGACGACCGCGCGCATCCGGATGCTGCCGCGCCCCGTGCGGTAGGCCTCCTCGATCCCCTGCCGGCCGACGATGAGCCCGCCGGTGGGGAAGTCCGGGCCCTGGACGCGCTCGAGCAGCGCGTCGAGCAGCTGCTCGCTGCTGGCCTCCGCGTGCTCCAGCGACCAGAGCACGCCGGAGGCGACCTCGCGCAGGTTGTGCGGGGGAATGTTGGTCGCCATGCCGACCGCGATGCCGCTGCTGCCGTTTACCAACAGGTTGGGGATCCGGCTGGGAAGTATGTCGGGTTCCTGGCTGCGGCCGTCATAGTTGTTGGTGAAGTCGACCGTCTCCTGGTCGATCTCCCGCAGCATCTCCATCGCCAGCGGCGCCATTCGGCACTCCGTGTAGCGCATCGCGGCTGCTGGGTCGTTTCCCGGTGACCCAAAGTTACCGTTGCCATCCACAAGGGGGTAACGAAGCGACCAGGGCTGGGCCAGGCGGACGAGCGTGTCGTAGATCGAGCTATCGCCGTGGGGGTGGTAGTTGGCCATCACGTCACCCACGACGCGGGCGCACTTGAAGTAGCCGCGGTCCGGTCGGTAGCCACCGTCGTACATGGCGTAGAGAACGCGACGGTGTACCGGCTTGAGGCCGTCCTCCACCCGCGGCAGCGCACGACCGACGATGACCGACATCGCGTAGTCGAGGTAGGAGCGTTGCATCTCGACCTCGATACCAACCGGCTCGACACGGTCGTGCGGCGGGGGCGGGGGTACGACGTCGACCACGGAGGGTCCTTTCGATCAGGCTGGCGGTGCGGTGCGTGAAGTCAAGGAGGCGTTCCACGTGAAACGGACTAGCTGTCGTTCCACGTGGAACGGACTAGATGTCGAGGAAGCGAACGTCCTTGGCATTGCGCTGAATGAAGGATCGACGAGCTTCGACGTCCTCCCCCATCAGCACGGAGAACAGCTCGTCAGCCGTAGCCGCGTCGTCCAAGGTCACCTGGAGCAACACCCGCTGGGCCGGGTCCATCGTGGTGCTCCACAGTTCCTCCGCGTTCATCTCCCCCAGACCCTTGAAGCGCTGCACGGCCTCGCCAGACTTGGGGAGCTTCTTGCCCGCCTCTTGGCCGGCTTTGATCAGGCCGTCACGCTCACGGTCGGAGTAGGCGTACATGATCTCGCCGCCGTTCCACTTGATCTTGTACAACGGTGGCTGGCCGAGGTAGACGAAACCTCCCTCGATCAAGGGCCGCATGAAACGAAACAGCAGCGTGAGCAGCAGGGTGCGAATGTGCTGGCCGTCGACGTCGGCGTCAGCCATCAGCACCACCTTGTGGTAGCGCAGCTTCTGAATGTCGAACTCGTCGTGGATGCCGGTGCCCAAGGCGGTGATCATCGCTTGGACCTCGTTGTTCTTCAGCACCCGGTCGATGCGCGCCTTCTCGACGTTCAGGATCTTGCCGCGGATGGGCAGGATCGCCTGGAACTTCGAGTCCCGGCCACCCTTGGCACTGCCCCCGGCGCTGTCGCCCTCCACCACGTAAATTTCTGATTCGCGGGGGTCGGTGCTCTGGCAGTCGGCGAGCTTGCCGGGCAGGGATGAGCTCTCCAGCAGGCCCTTGCGGCGGGTGAGGTCGCGGGCGGCGCGTGCGGCCAGGCGGGCGCGTGCGGCTTGGGTCGCCTTCATGATGACGTCCTTGCCGTCCCCCGGGTGCTGGTCGAGCCAGTCCCGCAGGCGCTCTCCGACAACCTTCTGCACGAAGCCCTTGGCCTCGGAGTTGCCCAGTTTGGTCTTGGTCTGGCCCTCGAACTGCGGGTCGCTGATCTTGAGCGAGATGATCGCGGTGAGGCCCTCGCGGATGTCGGACCCCTCGAGGTTAACCTCCTTGTCCTTCAGGTGCCCCTTCGCGCGTGCCCACTCGTTGACGACGCGGGTCAACGCGGTGCGGAAGCCCTCCTCGTGGGTGCCTCCCTCGTACGTGTTGATCGTGTTCGCGAAGGTGTAGACCGACTCGGAGTACGAGTCGTTCCACTGCATCGCGACCTCGACCGACATCGCCTGGCCGATGGCGCCACGGGCGGTCTCGTCCTCAAAGGAAATGATGTTGGCATGAACGGGAGTACGAGTGGCACCGAGGTGCCGGACGAAGTCGGCGAGGCCATTCGGGTACTGGTAAATGACCTTGAAGATTTTTCCGTCCTCGGTGAGGTCGACCCGCTCGTCGGTGACGGTGATCGACAGGCCCTTGTTGAGGAAGGCCATCTCCTGCAGCCGTCGCAAGATGATCTCCCGGCTGTAAGTGGTCGTCTCGGTGAAGATCATCGGATCGGCCCAGAACGTCACGGTCGTGCCGTTGCGGTCGGTCTCCTCCCCGGTGACCAGCGGCTCCGCCACCGACGCGAGGAAGTTCTGCCGGTGGACGCGGCCTTCGCGGTAGACCTCTACGTCGAGGCGGGTCGACAGCGCATTGACCACAGCCGATCCGACCCCGTGTAGACCACCGGAGACCGCATACGCCTGCGAGTCGAACTTGCCGCCCGCGTGCAGCGTCGTGAAAACAACCTGGACGGCCGGCACGCCTTCCTTCGGGTGGAGGTCGGTCGGAATGCCGCGACCGTTGTCCTGCACCCGGACACCACCGTCGGCGCACAGCGTCACGACGATGTCGTCGCAGAAGCCGGCCAACGCCTCGTCAACCGCGTTGTCCACAATTTCATAAACCAGATGGTGCAGGCCACGCTCCCCGGTCGACCCGATGTACATGCCGGGGCGCTTGCGAACCGCCTCGAGACCCTCGAGGACCGTGATCGAGGAGGCGCCGTACGACCCGTCGTCGAAGGCTCGCTCCCGCGGAGCGACGACCTCCTCGACCACATCGGGGGTGGTCGTGTCCGTGGCCTCCACCGCGTCGGGCTCGGGGGTCTGGTCGAGCATGCGCAGGGCTCCGCTCTGCCCACCTTGGTGGGCGTCCTCAGCGACGGCCCCGGGGGGCACGCTCGCACCCACCTCGGCAATCACCGGGGTGGCCTACTGGTCAAATCATAGTCCCTCCATGCGACGGTCTGGCGCAGGAAACGGCCCTGTGGACCCGCGTGCCGCCCGGACCCCCTCCCCAGGTGTCCCCCCACTGCTACAGATGCCCCAGCCGGTACGACGCCAGCGCGTCGTCAGCCGACCATCAGCCAACCATCAGCCGTAGGTGTCGCGCGGTCCACGTCCCTGCACCCGGCGAGGTCCCTTGCGCCAGTCAGGCTGGGCTGGCCCACGGACGACGATCTTGGTAGCGACGCCTTCTCCGGCGTGCTCCTTGATCCGGACGTGCAAGGTCTTGGTGAGCAGCCGCAGCTGGGTTGCCCAGGCCGTCGACTCGGCCACGACGACGAGCTCCCCGTCGACCAGCGACACCGGCTGGCAGTGGTCGGCGATTTCGGCCCCGACGACCCGGTCCCAGTTGGCGAGCACCCCGGCCGCTGTCGTCGTGTCCTGCCAGCCGCGCTCATCGACCAGCCGCTGGATCGCCGCCCCGAAGCGCACTGGGTCCCGTGCGTCGCCGTTCGCCCGCGTCAGCCCGCGCTTGACGGCCTTGCGAGGCACCGCCCCTTTCGCTCGGGCGGCAGCCTTGGCCTCGGCGAGCGCGGCCCGCACCAGGTCCGGTCCCCTCAGCGGCGGCAACCCACCGGAAACCACACCGGAAGCCACAGCCGGAACGGAAGGCTCGTCAGCGGACACAGATGACGGTCCCGTCGTGCACGTCGTACCGGCCGCCGAGTAGCTGTTCGGGGACGTCGCCGGGTACGGCCGCCGTCACCAGGACCTGGCCGGCGCCCTGCACGAGGGACGCGAGCCGCTCGCGACGGCCGGTGTCGAGCTCGGCGAAGACGTCGTCGAGGACGAGCACCGGCTCGCCGTCGCTGCCCGCACCGTCGGCCTTAAGCAGCTCGTACGACGCGAGCCGGAGCGCGAGGGCGACGCTCCAGGACTCACCGTGCGAGGCGTAGCCTTTCACCGGCAGCGCACCGAGCGTCAGAACCAGCTCGTCGCGATGTGGGCCGACGAGCGACACCCCGCGGTCGACCTCGTTCTGTCGGACCCGGGCCAGCTCCGACAGCAGCGCGGCGGACAGGACCTCGCGGTCTCCCCCCGCGAGGCGGGACATGGGCGTCGAGGCGGGCATTCCCTCCCCGAGTGAGCTCCTGTAGGCCAGCGACAACTCGCCCTGCCCCTTCGAGACCTCCCGGTACGCCACGTCCGCCAGCGGCACCAGGTCATCGACGAGGCCAAGCCGCGCCGACAGGAGCTCAGCGCCGGTCGCGGCGAGGTGCGCGTCCCAGATGTCCAGCGTGCGCGCGGCGTTAGATGAGGCTGTGCCTCCTCCGCTGCGGCGGGCAAGGAAAGCCGTCTTGAGCAGGGCGTTGCGCTGTTTCAGGACCCGCTCGTAGTCCGCCCTCACCCCGGCGAGCCGCGGCGTACGCAGCACCAGGAGGTCGTCGAGGAAGGTCCGTCGGGCGCTCGGGTCGCCGCGGACCAGGTTGAGGTCCTCGGGTGCGAACAGCACAGCCCTCAACAACCCCAGCACCTCTCGGGCTCGCGGGACCGCGCC
>JAYTHM010000326.1:0-4648 GCA_043732645.1 Frankiales bacterium | reverse complement strand
GGGCGAACTGTCACACCCCGATGCCACCATCACCGCCGAGAACAGCCCCACCCCGAACCAGCTCCAGCTCAGCCAGGCGATGAAAGATCCGGGCTAGGTGCACGAGGTTCTCGTGGATCTCGTTGTTGGGGTCGTAGAGGGGGATGGGCGCGTGGAACACGTACTTGTCAAAGTGTCGTGGGCCCCACCCTCCCCGGGCCTGCAACGGGGCGACGACTTCCAGCAGCGCGTTGCTGTTGAGGATCGCGGTCAGGAACCGTGCTTCGTCCGCGGAGGACACTGCCGCCCAGTACAGAGCGTCGTTGACTACCGCGCTGTCGGTGAGGTGCGCGGCTGTCAGGTACGCCCCGCTCTTCGTATACGCGACGCGATGCGGTGCGGTGGGTAGCTGCCCGCTGAGCTTTCCCCTGTAGTCGACGCTGCCAGCCAGTGTGAGAGTGTCGGACGTGCGGTTGGCCATCCAGGCGTCGCTGGCGGCGCGGGTCCAGGACGCAAGGCCGGGGTAATCGTCCAACCGTTCGTGGCCGACGTCGAGCATCTGGGTCCCGTCCCACGGGATAACTGCTCTCGCCGGAGTTGCCACGCGGTGCGGCAAAATCGACTCACCGAGGTGAACGGGTCGTATGAATTGCAGCTCCACACTTCCGGTCAGGCTGGGCAGCTGCTTCCACTTCCCCTTCTCCTGGGTGGACCGATGGCTCCGGACAGCCTTTCGGCCGGCGCCGGACCCCAAGGGGTTCGCTGGCCCGTCCTCGATCATCATGAGCACGCGGGGTCCGATCGCGGCGCCTTCACTGAATCGGTCGCTCCACAGGGAGATGGGGCTGCCCTGGTTAACCGCCACTCCCGCCGCTTGGGTGAGGTGTCCGACGGCCTCGGCGAGGGAGGGGTTGCGGCCCTGTAGGCGACCTGACCACACAGGACCCGAGCTGGGCAGCGCCTTATGCGTGTCGGAGTTAGTGCCGAAGACGACGGCTCCTGGGACGGGGAAAAAGGCGGGCTTCACCGCGTCGAGGTTCCACGGCTCAGCGAACTTGGCCCGGAGTCCGGAGCCCCACTTACCGGTTCGAAACCCTGCGAACTGCTTGCGGGATAGTGCCGCGAGCGGGACGACGAATCCGAAGGACCCGCCGAGTCGGAGGTAGAGGCCCATGGCTCGGGCGATGAACAATCCGGACAGGTCCTGGTTAGTGGCGACGCTCGCGCCCGCCCACATGTCGTAGGCCTCGCTCAGCGCCCGGAAGTCGGCCTTCATCGCCGGAGGCATGAACCGGTAGGACAGCCAGGGTGGGTTGCCGACGAGGACGTCGACTCGGTTACTGGGGCGGGCGAGCCAGGCGGGCCGTGCGAGGTTGCGGACGTAGTAGCCCCAGATGTGGTTGCGGCCCTGGTCCTGGAGCTCGCACATGTGCTTGAAGGTGAGGCTGAGGGCCGCCCGGTCGTCGAGGTGCACGGCATGCCGCCGAAACACAGACTCCAGTGGCGGTGGCGGCGTGTTCTTGACCCGGTCAACGGCCTTTCTGGCGAGCTCGCTGACCAGCTGGTCGAAACGGCCAGCATCATCCATGACGCGGTGGGGAAACTTCAGCTCACCCGCGTACAGCGTGAGTCCTTCGCCGGTGGAGACGGTGAGTGTGTCAGCGACGGACAAAAAGGTGTCGTTCTGCCCCCACTGGACGCTGTCGCCGAGGTAGACGGGGACACCGAAGGCGGGACGGTCGTCGCTGACGAGCCGGTCTCGGCCGAGGGCGAGCAGGTAGGTGACGCGAGCGAAGGTGACGGCGACGGGGTGGACGTCTATGCCGGTGACCGAGCGAGTGGCTCCGGTGATGGCGTCGGCGGTGCTGATTCCGGCTGTTGTGGCGGCCTTGAGGTAATGGCGGACGGCGTGGAAGAGGAAGGTGCCGGAGCCGCAGGAGGGGTCGAGGACGGTCTGGTTGAGGGGGTCGGTGACGACCTCGGCGACGATGGCCTCGGCGAGCCAGTCGGGGGTGTAGTACTCCCCCAGCTGGTGGCGGGTCTCGGCGCTAATGATCGACTCGTAGAGGACCTTCATGACGTCGTGCTCGACGTCGTTCCAGGCGAAGCGGGTCAGCCGGCGGGCGATGGTGCGGACCCAGCTGCCGCCGCCGTCGACCTCGGCGGGCCAGTCGAAGAAGTCGGCTTCGACGACACCCCTGATCTGGGCGTCGGCGAAGAGGGCTCCGTTGAGCAGGGTCGCGGGGCTGATGCTGTCGTCGTTGGGGTCAAAGCCGATGACGGCGTGACCGATGATTTCCGCGGTGGCCACCAGCAGGGTGTGCTCGACGAATAGGTCGTCGTCGGCGGTGAAGTTGTCGCCGAGGGCAGTGGTGAGCAGCTGCGCCCACAGCTGCCGCTTCAGGACAACCCCGGGATCGCTCCTATGGACGCGGTAGAGGTCGGCAAGCTGGGCGAAGTCCAAGGCGTGCGAAGGGCTTGTCGACCCCAGGCGGCGCTCGATCTCCAGCGGGGTGGGGGTGATCTTCTCGGCGGTGCCCAGCACGCCCTCGAGCCAGACGCAGAGGGCGTCGACGTCAGGGGTGGTGGGGTCGACAGTATGGGCGGAGATGTGGGTGAGCTCGCCCCGGATGAGGTGATAGAGGTGCCACTCGGCGCCGTCGGTGAGGACGCCGACGTAGCGCTGCTCCAGGTCGTGGGTGCGGCTCGCGACGTAGCCGGCGAGCTGGACGACGGCGTCGCTGCGGACGTTTCCGACCCGCAGGTCTCGCTTGACCTCGAAGACGGTGAACCCGACCTCGACGTCGATGCGCCGCCGTTGCCCGGCCGGGGACTCCAGGACGATCTCGGCGAGGTCGTTCGCGCCCAGGTCGAGGGGGGCCGCAGTGAGCAGGGTGTGCAGGTCGGACTGCACGTTGGCCTCGGTGCGCCCGGGGCGCCGGTCGGCCAGTCCTTTCACCAGTTGTCGCAGGTCTACGTTGCCGGGCACTCTCGCACCGTAGGCGACCCGCAAGCAACACAGGGTGCAGCTCGCCTGCGGCGTGCGACAAGCTGCACGGGTGACCCCCGAGATTCCGCCCTACAGCGACATGCTCCACGTGACCCTGCGGGCCTTGGTGGATCTCGGGGGGTCGGCCTCGATCACCGAGCTCAACGCTGCGGTCGTTATCGCTGCGCGGTGGGCCGAGCAGCAACAGCAGGTCCTCCATGGTGACGGCCCAAGCACTGAGATCGAGTACCGCCTCGCGTGGGCCCGGACGTACCTGAAGATGATGGGGCTGGTTACCAACAGCTCTCGCGGGGTGTGGGCAGTTACCGAACTTGGCCGCGCAACTCCCGAGGCCGACCTCGAAGCCCTACGGCGCGAGGCGTCCGCCGCCCGGAGGGCGCAGCGGCGCACCCCGGCCACAACCGGCACGCAGGACCTGCTTCCGGGCACCGTGGGTACGGACGAGGCACTCGGCGACCCGGCCGATGGACACGATCAGAGCGACGACACTGGCGACTGGAAAGATTTGCTGCTGGAAACGCTGCTCACCCTGACCCCGGATGCGTTCGAGCGGCTCGCACAGCGTCTCTTGCGAGAAGCAGGGTTCCTACGGGCCACCGTCACCGGCCGCTCCGGTGATGGAGGCATCGACGGCCTTGGGATCTACCAACTCTCACTGCTCAGCTTCCCCGTGTTCTTCCAGTGCAAGCGCTACCGCGACAGCGTGGGCGCCGGAGCAGTACGCGACTTCCGTGGTGCCATGGCCGGCCGTGGCGACAAGGGATTGCTCATCACCACCGGAACCTTTACTTCCGCTGCCCGCGCCGAGGCTTCCCGCGACGGGGCTCCGCCCGTTGACCTCATTGACGGCTCGGCCCTGTGCGACCTGCTCAAGAAGTACGACCTGGGCGTCCGCACCACCACTCGACAGGTCGAGGACGTCGTCGTCGAACCCGCCTTTTGGTCGAGTATCAACGGCAGCTAGACCGGCCAAGGCGCCGTCGCATGTACTCACGCCTGCTCGACCCGCGTGTTTCAAATACGAACGAAATAGACACACGGCCTCCGCCTTGTGGGTTCTCGACAATCGGCTATCTCCGACCCCCGGTGTCCCCTGCCGCCGTCCACCCGGCAGCTCGGTGCCGACGCCTGTGAGCTGCTCGAACTGGTGGTGCCGTGGGTGTGGTGGTCAGTGCCCGAGGGTGCCGCGGAGCTGCTCGAGTCGCTGTAGGGCGGTGCGGCGTTCGCGGCCGATGGTGAGCAGGTGCTCGAAGAGGTCTGCTTCGGCGAGCTCGGTGGCGGCTTGGGTGAGGGAGGCTGCTGCGGCGATGTAGCCGCGCCGGTAGGCGGCGGCGGCGACGGCGGCGGCGTAGTGCCCGGCGGACTCGGGTCCCGCGCCGGCGATGGTGACGTCTGTGAGGGTGCGCAGGGCGAGCTGGGCGTGGTGGCCGCCGCCGGCGATGGTGATGGCGGAGACGATGCTGGCCGGGTCGTGGGGGCGACCGGTGCGGACCTGGGTGGCGATGAGATCGAACAGGGTGCCGTAGGTGGTGTTGTAGAAGTCATTGGGGTCCAAGGCGTCGGCGACGACCCTGGCGGCGGCGGTGGTGGTCCAGAGCAGCGAGCACAGGCAGAGGGCTTCGGCGTCGGTGCGGGGGTCGAGGTTGAGGTCGTCGACCC
>JAYTHM010000325.1:0-4710 GCA_043732645.1 Frankiales bacterium | reverse complement strand
AGCTCCATGATCTCGCCGTGCTCGATGCCACGCGCCTCCAGCTTCGCGGCGGCGGCGTCGAGGTCGGCGCGACTGGCCACCGCGAAGCTGACGTGATCGAGCCCGACGCGCTCTGCGACAAAGACGTCGTCGCCCGCCGCGACCGGCCGCAGTCCGAACAGAATGCCGTTGGTGGCGAAGACCACCCCGCCGTACAGCTGTGCGGGATCCGCCCGCACCGCCGGGTCGGACGGGTCGCCTGGCGACTCGGCAGCAACCTCGAAACCGAGAACCTCGGTGTAGAAGGCTCGCGACCGCTGCAGGTCGGTGACGGTGAGCCGCAGGTGGTGCAGCCCGGTGGTCGTGATGTCGCCCATATTGCGATGCCCCTGTCGTGGACGAGCCCAATGCCCGTATCGACACCGTAGGCACCCTGGGCGCCCCGAGCAACGCACAGCCCACGGTGCGACGCCGAACCACAATGCCCGGGCAGTGTGGTTCGGCGTCGTCGTGACCGCGCTCCTACAGCGCGCCAGCCTTGAGCTGTCCGACGATATGCTCAGCCTGGCGCACGGCTAGGGCGACGATCGTCAGGGTCGGGTTGGCCGCGGCGCCGGTCGTGAAGACCGAGCCGTCGCTGACGAACAGGTCGGGGACCTCGTGCGCACGGCCGAACCGGTCGACCACCCCCTGAGTCGGGTCCGCGCTCATCCGGCTGGTACCCATGTTGTGGGTGGACGGGTAGGGCGGGGTGTCGGTGACTCCGAGCGCCCCGACCCCGCGATACAGCTCGGCAGCGTGCTGCCACGCGTAGGACCGCATGGCCACGTCGTTGGGGTGGTCCTCGAAGTGCACGTTGGAGACCGGCAGGCCGTGTTGGTCCTTCGCGTCACCGTTGAGCGTCACCCGGTTGGTCGACTGCGGCATGTCCTCGCCCACGATCCACAGACCGGCGGTGTTTTCGTAGCCGGCCATGATCTCGGTGAAGGTCGGCCCCCACGCACCGGGGTCGGCGAAGGCGGCGAGGAAGGCGGGCCGAGCGACAGGGTCTCCATGTTGTAGCCCCCGACGAACCCGCGTCCGACGTCTAGGCCGGTCTCGTCGGCGACGATCCCGGCCATCGTCTCACCGCGATACATGTGCACGGGCTGCTCGAAGCGGGCGTAGCTGGATGCGGTGAGATAGCGCATGTAGTTCTCGCCGACCTCGCCGGAGGAGTTGGCCAGGCCGTCGGGGAACCGCGGGGAGCCCGACAGCAGCAGCAGCCGCACCGACTCGATCGCGTTCGCGGCCACGCAGAGGACGCGGGCCGCCTGCCGGTGCAGCACCTCGCCCTCGAAGTACAGGACGCCGTCGACCTTGCCTTCGCGTCATGCGTGATCTGCGCGACGTGGCAGCCGGGGCGCAGGTCCAGATTGCCGGTCTTCTCCGCCTTGGGAAGCTTGGCGACCAGCGTGGCCCACTTCGCCCCGGTCTTGTCGCCCTGGACGTTCAAGCCGTCCTGGTTAGACGCCGGCCGGCCGTCATAGGGCGTGGCGTTCGTTGCGTACGGCCCCGTCGCGTACTGCTTGCACCCCACCTTGGCCGCACCGTTTGCCAGGACCTTGTCGTTGTTGTTCGCCGGCAGCGGGGGCCGGCCGTGCCGGTGGGTGACACCCATCCGGATTTCGGCGTTGTCGTAGTGCTGCGCGAGGTTTGCCAGGGTGATCGGCCAGTCGAGTGGTGAGGCACCCTCGACCGCGCCGTAGGAGCTTTTCGTCGTGAACTCGTAGTCCTTGAAGCGGGGGCAAGCACCGGCCCATTGGGTGGAGGTGCCTCCGACTGCCTTGACGGTCCACGCCGGCAGGTTGGGGAAGTCTGTGGCGACGCACCAGCTGCCCGACGTGGTGCGCATGTCGGTCCAGGCCATCTGCTGGAACGCCGGCCACTCGTCGTTGTGGTCGTCGGGTCCGGTGAGATGCGGCCCCACCTCCAGGCACACCACACGCACGCCCGCCTGGCACAGCTCGTTGGCCAACGTGCCGCCGCCCGCGCCGGAGCCGATGACGACGACGACGACGTCGGAGTCGTTGTTGTGGAAGCGGGTCATGCGCTCATCTGCTCGATGCGGGGGTCAGGCAGCCAGTCCAGATCGTTGAATCCGCGGTCGACGTAGCCGCCCTTGTCGGAGGACTCGCCCTCGCAGCCGAGGACGGTCCAGACCTCGCGGTCGGAGTACGTGAAGACAACCGTCATCAAGCGGACGAGCTGGAAGAAGGCGGTGTGCTGCACCTGCTGGACAACCTCCAGCGCCGCTTCGGGGGTCAGCTCGGCGCAGGGTCGATCGCGTAGGGCGTCGAGCGAGACCAGTCCCTACCCCAACTGAGCGGTGGTGAAGGGACTGGCAGCTGCGGTCGCGACGATGTGCTCCGCGGTGCGTTCCTACGGGCCGTCCGGCAAGCCCCGCTGCGGGAAGGCGACCTTGGGACGCGGACAAGGGATGCCACAGCATCGGCTGGCAACAGTCGTGACGGTTCGGCGTGCTGCTGCTCAGCGGCGTTGAGGCTTGCAGAAACGGGATCGGTCATAAGGGCTCCTCCGTAGGGAGCCTGCGTGCGGGGGCAGGGCCGGGCGACGGTGCGGCAAACCCAGGCGCTAGGCCTTGGGAGCACCGCGTGGCAGCATTTCCTTGCCGTGCATGACGTTCATCAAGATGCCGGTCGCGAGCCAGAAGGCCGCCACGCCGTCCAGCAGTCCGACGTAGCCGGCGGCCTTGGTCAGGTTGACGGCCAAATCCCCACCGACGATGTTGGCCAGGCCGGCCAGGAGCAGTACCCCGCCGAGCAGGGCGAAGGCGATGACGGCCGTCAGGTTCACCAGGCGCGCGGCGAGCGCGAAGATGACCGAGATCAGAGCGAACAGCAACAACAGCGAGCCGACCTCGTCACCGAAACTGTTGACCACGAAGGCCTTGGCGTCGGCGGCGGGTGCGAAGAACTTCAGCGAGACACCGGTCGCGAGCAGGAAGGTGGCATAGACGACCACAAAGGTGCCGCCGAAGATGTCGCCGTTGCGCAGCTGGTACAACCCGCCGATCGCCGATGGCGAGAAAGCCGATGACCATGAAGAGCGGGAGGAGGAGCGCGCCGGACCCGAGCGCACCCGTGTTGACCAGCGACAGCATGGTCACGACCACCGCGAAGCCGAACACCGACATGGGAACGGCGTTCGCGACGGGCGGCAGGGCGACGACACTGATGTCAGTGGCAGGAGCCGGCATCGCGGAATGCGTACGTGAGGGGGGATGTGGTCCAGCGGAACGTCGCCGCGGTGAGTCTGGGCCTCGCTGAAACTGCTGGACGTATCGGTGTGGGCATCGGTGCCGATGACAGACATGAAGGCCCCACGGTCAGGGCCGCCGAAGCGGCAGGAGGCGTGCCCGCGCCGAGCCCGGCAGTGACGTAGGTCACACTGTGCAAGGTGTACGTGATCGTTCTTGCGATCAATGCCGCTGTCATGTGCCTTCCCGGGGTGGCATCCTCCTGCGCAGCCACCCGTGCCCGTTGCCTTCAGGGAGAAGTTGATGATTTTTATTGCGGCGAAGTTCAGTGTGAAGCCGGAGCATGCCGACCAGTGGCCGCAGTTGTCGGCACCCTTTACGACAGCCACCCGCGGCGAGCCCGGCTGCCTGTGGTTCGACTGGTCCAGGTCGGTGGACGACCCGACCGAGTACCTCTTGGTAGAGGCCTTCCGCGACGGCGAGGCGGGTGGGGCGCACGTGCAGTCGCCGCACTTCAAGGACGCCCAGCGTGAGCTGCCGCCCTACCTCGAGTCGACGCCAGAGATCGTGAACGTCGAGGTGCCCGGTGAGAACTGGTCGTTGCTGGGCGAGATGCAGGTAGACGCCTCCTCACCGTGACCGATGCTCCGTCTCCTCGGTGGTGGTGAGGCCGCTACCACCGGCGGGTGATGGAGTTCCAGAGCACCTTGCGGGACGCGCACCTCAGCTGGCGGTGAGCCAGTCCGTGGCGATGGCGCGCTGGGCGTCGGCGAGGCTCATCCGACCTGAGCAGACCTTGCGGTTGAGCCGCACCGCGACGGCGTCCTTGTCGTCGACGTTGTGCGGACCGGACCGCAGCTGCGGCCACAGGTTGGCCTCGCTGCTCGAGCCGCCGAGCGACAGGGGCACCAGGTGGTCCAGCTCGACCTGGGAGAACGGCAGGGCGCCGATCCCGTAGGCCCGCGTGAGGCGCACCTTGATCGCATGGGTCACCACCAGGGGCGGCCGCACCGACGCGGTGTAGCCCCGCCGGCAGATCGTCGAGCCCACGTTGGCCTGGGTCACGCGGGGGTCTGCCTCGCCGGGCGTGCACCTCGCGTCGGGCAGGCCTCCGGTGGAGGTGCACCGACTGCCGTAGGACGTGAGCGGGGTGGGCGCTGCCGGCGATGGAGCGGCCGGGGTGGGCGACATCGAGCAACCCGCCACTAAGCCTGCCGCCAAGGCCGCCAGCAACGCGCGGGCTCCGACCGTCATCCTCACCGCAGGGGACTCCCGTGCGGGTCGAGGTCGGACAGCGCCGCGCGCAGCAGCTGCAGGCCACCGCGGGTGAGCGCGTCGGCGTCGTCGATCTCCAGGCCCAGCTCCATGGCCGCTCCGACCGACCCGCCCGCGTAGCCGATCGCGCTGACCACAGCTGTCCGCTCGGCATCGGGGAGCTGCGACAGGGCCAGCTCGAGACGGTGCACCAGCTG
>JAYTHM010000324.1:0-4736 GCA_043732645.1 Frankiales bacterium | reverse complement strand
TCAGCCCGGTCTGGGTCTCGCCGTTCGACGCGCTCACCATGAAGATCCGGCGTGGACACATGCTCGGCGAAGACGCCAGCGTGACGCCCAACGGCCTGGATCGACCGCTCAAGGATGGCCTTGGTCATCTGCGTGAACATCCCACTCGAGTCAAGCAGCTCGATGCCATCGGCCAGAGCCTGCGGTTTCAACCGATCGGCGAGGTTCTAATCGACAAGCCGAGGCTCGTCCCTGTCAGGACTTCCAAGCGGTGACCCTCGCGCCTAGTACTGTGAGCCGCGGTGTCCGGCCTTTCCAGGGAGCGATCACGTGATCAAGGTGATGCTGTGGGCCCCCGCCCGGACGCCGTTGGGGGGGCACCTCGTACAACTCGAGAAGACCGCCGAGGCTCTCAACCTGCTCGAGGGAGTGCGCTCGCACGTGAGTCACGACGCGCGTGCCACGTTTGACGGGGTCGACCTCGTCCACGGATTCTTCCTCGAGCTCGAACAGGTGCGCGCCGCCCGTACCGCCCGGCTGCCGGTGGTGCTGTCGCCCATCTACTGGTCGAAGGACTACCGCCAAGGCAAGACCCAGCCCCGCACGTCGCTGCAGGAGGTCCACTGGCGCGCGCGCGCTGCCGGCGTGCTCGGGCTGGCGGCGCTAAGGGGCACTCACCACGCTAAGTCGGAGTCGTACGTGCAGATGGTCAACCGCGCGAGCGCGCTGTACGAGAGCGTCGATCTGCTCCTACCCAACTCCGCCGCGGAGGGTGCAGAGCTCGTCGCCGACCTCGCGGTGACCACTCCGTGCCACGTCGTGCCGAACGCCGTCGACCCCACCCTGTTCACCGATCCCGGATCCGCAGGTCGGCGAGGCGTGCTCATGGTCGCGCGCATGGAGCCGCACAAGAACCAGCTGGGGCTGATCCGGGCCTTGAAGGGATCGGGACTGCATCTGACCCTTGCTGGTGCGGCGCACCCGGATCACCCGCAGTACGAGGTGCAGTGCCGAGCGGAGGCCGACCTGGATGAAGTCCGGTTCTTGGGACGTGTGCCGGACGGCGATCTTCCAGGTGTTTACGCCCGCGCCATGGTTCACGTACTCCCATCCTTCTTCGAGACCACCGGGCTGGTGTCCCTCGAGGCGGCGCTCAGCGGCTGCGCCGTCGTCACTACGTCCAGGGGGTACGCCCGCGACTACTTCGGGGACTTGGCCGAGTACTGCGACCCGAGCCGTCTCCCCGACGTACTGGCCGCGGTGCGACGGGCCCACACCGCGGGCCCCCATGAAGGCCTCGCCCAGCACGTACGGGAGAACTTCACGTGGGCGCACACCGCGGCGGCCACCCTGGCGGGGTACCGCAAGGTCTGCTGATGCCGACTGAGCCCGCCCCGAGCCTCGAGGTCGTGAGCCCCGACGAGGATCGCCATAGTGATGCCGCTGGAGCCAAGTCAGCGTTCACGCGCAACGATGACTCGCGGTCGGTGGTCCGCAATGTCGTCGTCCACTACGGCGCCTTCGTTCTGCAGGCAGTCCTGGCGCTGGTCACGACCCCCATCCTGCTCAGGGCGCTCGGCGAGACCCGGTTCGGGCTGTATAGCGTCGTGCTCACCCTGGCGGGCTACGTCACCGCGCTCGAGCTCGGCGTAGGAGTCTCGACCGTTCGGCGCATCGCGGCCGTAGGCGCCCGTGGCGACGACGACGAACTTGCAGTAGTCATGCGGACTTCCCTGCGGCTCTACACGGCCATCTCCGTTGTGGCCGGCGCAGTCGTCGTTGCGCTGATCTTCGCTCTACCTCGTCTCGTAGAGGGGTCGGACCGCCGAGCACAGATCGCGCTGGCAGCCTTGGCGGCCAGCCAGATCCTGAACCTGCTCTGCAACGTCTACCCTGCCTTGCTGTTCGGCTCCGGCCGGTTTAGCGTGCTGAGCCTGACCGGCCTGGGTTTCTCCCTCACCTCTACGGTGGCGCAGGTCGCTGCTGCGCTCGTGACACACGACGTACTTAGCGTCGCCTGCGTGAACGCAGCCATAGCAGGCATACAAGCCCTGGTCACGCGTGAGATCGCGCGCAGACGCGTGCCCCTCGCCGTCTCACCCACCGCGCGCTTCCAGGGCAGTGTTGCCAGGGCGCTGCTCCAGTCCGGGTGGAAGAACGCGTTGATCGGCCTCTGTGCCACCGCCGCGTACAGCAGCGACGTTGTGATCGTCGGCGCCCTGTTGACGCTGCCTGCTGCAGCGGCGTACGGCATCGGCGGCCGTGCGGCCAACCTGGTGCTCTCCATCGCGAGCCGCGGGTCGGACGTGCTGGTTCCCACCTACGCCCACCACGGGACCCTGGGCGGCCAACCGAGACTCTTCTCGCTCTACCACCAGAGCGTGGCCGCAGCCTGGCTCCTCACGATCCCTGCGGGCGCTGTGGTGTTGGCCGCAGGAGAGGGCCTGCTCTCGCTGTGGCTCGGGTCGGTGCCCGACGGGTCCGTCGACGTGCTCCGGATTATGGTCCTCACCACCATGGTCTCCGTCCCTGGCGCGAATGCCTTCCGGCTCCTGTCCGGCATCGACCGTCTCGGCGTCGCTCTGGTGACCATCGTCCTCGCGGCCCTGGCCAACGTCGGTCTGAGCATCGTCCTCACCTACCAGCTGGGACTCGTCGGACCCGCGCTAGGCACTCTGCTCGTCGCTCTGGTCTACGACGTGGTCCTCATGCCAGCCTTCGCGTGCAGGGTCTGCGGAGTGGGTCCGGCGGCCCTGCTCCGCTCACAGGCCTTCCTCCTGCTCCCGATCAGCGCCTTGGCCCTGGCCGCCGGATCCCTCTCGACGCTGTCGCAGGGTCTTCTCCCGACCCTGATCCGCTGTTTCGCGCTACCCAGTGCCTTTCTCGCGACCGCCGTCGTCTCCATGGGCGGAGAACGGCGGGCCTCCTACCGGCGACTGCTGAGTCGTCAAAAGAGTGGTGCCTGACATGACACTTCCTGAGCCTGAGGTCAGCGTTGTCATGGCGCTGTACAACGGCAGTGAGTATCTACTTCCCCAGCTCATCAGCATCTCAGAGCAGCAGTCGGACTTTCCTTGGGAGCTGATCGTCTCCGACAACGGGTCCACCGACGACGGACTGGACGTCGTCGAACACGCCCGGCACCTGTTCCCCCGACTGACTGTGGTCGACGGCTCGGACCGACCCGGAAAGCAGTTTGCTCAACGAATGGGGGTCCAGGCGTCACAGTGCCCTCGACTCGTGTTTGTCGACCAGGACGACATCTGCGCGCCAGGATGGCTGGCCGCTCTCGTGCGCGGCCTAAGCGAGTGGGATGCTGTCGGGGGTGGGATGGACCTGTCCTGCCTCAATACTCCGGAGGCAGTTGCGGCTCGGCCCCATGCGGGGCTTGACCCCTCCAAGCTTCCCGAGTCAATGGGGGCTGGTGAATATGCCGTGGGCGGGAATCTTGCCGTCCGTCGAGAAGCCTGGTCGGCCGTCGACGAGCCTCTTAACGACTTGCCAAAAAGCGCCTCCGCAGGGGAGGACCGCGATCTGTGCTTTCGCCTTCGCCGTGCCGGCTACACCCTTGGTTACGAGCCACACGCAGTAGTCCATTACCGGTTGCGTGGTGACGGGCGCGAGACTAGGGCGCAGATGCGTCGGTACGGGCTTGCCGACGCCGCCATCGTCGGTCGCCACAGGGAACTCGGAGCGCACGGCGACTCCTTCCCTGCGGCTGTGCGCAAATGGGCCTTCCTCGTCCCGAGGGCTCTGAAGGCCCGGGTCGAGCGCGACGAGGGCCACTGGGCGCGCAGCGAGCTCGCGGTCGCCCGCGGAAGGCTCGAAGGCTGCTTCCGGTACCGGGTCTGGTGCCTGTGACGCGAGCCTTCGTCGCCGTGGTGGTGCCCGCCTACAACGCCGGAGCCACCGTGGGAGCCACGCTCGCCGGCGTGATGTCGCACACCTTCCGGGACTTCGTCCTCGTGGTGGTCGACGACGGCAGTACCGATGGGACAGCGGCGATCGTGGAAAGTTGGACGGCGCAGGACCCCCGGATCAGCCTGGCGAGGAAACCCAATGGCGGAGTGGCCTCGGCACGCAAGGGTGGTGCCGCAGGCTCCGACAGCGAGTTCGTCCTGTTCCTCGACGCCGACGCCGACGACGTCCTCGAGCCGGAGATGCTCCACTGCACCGGCACGCATCTACGCGACCATCCCGAGGCCGTCGCGGCGTATACCGGGCACTCTTACATCGACCAGGACGGCAGTTCGACCGGGGTCGAGCCCGGGGTCTGGCCGTGGTCCCGCGCGGTGGCGACGCGCTTCGGGGTCGCCGAGATCGGTCCCTGGCACCCTTCGACCCCGTTCTACTCGATCTTCCTGGTGGCCGTCGTCGTGCCCAGCCTCTGCCTGATCCGGCGAGCCGCCTATGACGCAGCCGGCGGATGGGACGAGGCCTTCGGCCAGGGCTGTGAGGACACGGACCTCTTCCTCCGAGTCCGCCTCGAGGGCGACATCCACCATGTCCCACGGCCCCTAGCTCCAATACCGTTCAGTTAAGATGACAGTGGTGTAGTTTGGGGGCATGCCTCGTGCTGGATGGGTGAAGCCGGAGACGGATCGTCGCTTGTCGGACCTGGTGTCGGTAGGTGTGCTGACGCGGGTGTTTCCGCCGGTCCTGGTCGATGAGGTGATCGCTGCGGCCGGCCGGACCGAGCAGCGTCACCGTTCGCTGCCGGCGAGGGTGATGGCGTACTTCTCGATCGGGATGGCGCT
>JAYTHM010000323.1:0-14547 GCA_043732645.1 Frankiales bacterium | reverse complement strand
CGTCACTGATCGGCGCGTCGCGTCTGACGACAACCGAGGCCCGCCAATGGACTCGACGGGCCCGAGATTCTGCTCGCGACGGCGGCTTCCGGGGCCAGGGTGCCGCTGGCCATAAGCCGGTGCGAAGGCGGAGGAGGAGCACTGGACGGTGTGGCTTGGCGCCGGAGCGGGTACAGCGCAACGACGCCTGTTTATCGGCATCTGTCAGGGCGGTGGAGGTCCGGGCGGTGTCGTGGGTGTTGGGTTGTGCCAGCGTCCGGGGGGCATGATGAGGGTGTCCGCGAGCTCCGGTCCCCAGCTGCCGGGCTGGTACGGGTGGGCCGGGCCGTGCTTTCCGAGGACGGGATCGACGACGGTCCAGGCGGCTTCGACGGCGTCCTCACGGGTGAACAGCGCGCCTTCGCCGGCCAGGGCGTCGCCGAGGAGGCGTTCGTAGGGGTGTTCCTCGTCCGGCTGCCCGTTGAGCAAGGAGAGCTCCCGCTGGTCGCCGACGAACTGCTCGCCGGCGCGCTTGACGCGTGCGGCGAGCGCGATCACGGGGTTGGGCGAGAGCCGGAACCGCAGGTAGTTGGCCCGACTGTCGGTGGCGGTGGAGTCTGCAAACAGTGCCTGCGGCGGCGGGTGCAGCTCGACCACCACTTCGGCGGCGGTTTCCGCCAGGCACTTCCCGGACCGGACGTACCACGGCACGCCGGCCCACCGCCAGGAGTCGATGAACAGCCGCAGGGCGCAGAAGGTCTCGACGTCGGAGTCGCTGGCGACACCCGGTTCGTCGCGGTACCCGGCGAACTGGCCTCGAACCAGATCGTCGGTGGTCAGGGGTCGCATCGCCCTGAAAACGTTGAACTTCTCGCTGTGCACTGCTTCGAAGCCCTGGTAGGCCGGTGGCTCCATGGCGAGCAGCGCGACGATCTGGAACAGGTGGTTCTCGACCACGTCGCGAAGGCAGCCGGCGGTCTCGTAGAACGCGCCCCGCCCTTGCACGCCGAACTGCTCGGCCAGGGTGATCTGGACGCTGGCGATGTAGTTGCGGTTCCAGATCGGTTCGAGGAAGGAGTTGGCGAAGCGGAAGTAAAGGAGGTTCATGATTTCCTCCTTGCCGAGGTAGTGGTCGATGCGGAAGACCGCCGACTCCGGGAACGCCGACCGGACGATGCGGTTGAGTTCCTGTGCCGAGGCGAGGTCTCGCCCGAAGGGCTTCTCGACGATGACCCGTGCATCCCGGTTCAAGTTCGCGCCCTGCAGTCCCTCGATGACGGTCGCGAACAGGGCGGGCGGGGTGGCGAGGTAGTGCACCGGGAGGTGGGCGACGCCCAGCGCTGTTCGCAGGGCGGTGAAGGTGGCGGCGTCGGCATAGTCCCCGTCGACGTAGTCCAGCAGGGACAGGAGCCGGTCGAGGGCGTCGGCGTCATCGATGCCACCGTCGGACTGGGTGATGCTGTCCCGGGCATTGTCGCGAAACCGCGCGAGGTCCCAGTGCGAGAAGGCGACCCCGATCACCGGGACGTCCAAGGTGCCTCGCTTCACCATCCGGTACAGAGCCGGGAAGATCATCTTGCGGGCGAGGTCCCCTGTCGCGCCGAAGAACACGAACGCATCCGCCGTCGTCGCACCGTCGGTGCTCATGAGCGCGGTCGCTCGCATACTCGGCAGGTCGACTGGACCTCGGGCAAAGCCAACCCTGGCCCGCCGGTGCCGAGACCCGAGCGTTGCGGCCCGTCGGGCGGGTCTAGGTCCGCATCGATCTCGGCAGTTGACACTGAGTTCCCTTCACCATTGGAGGTGCTCTCACGCCGAGCGGCCCGTGTTGCTTGACCGTAGCGCGGCACCCCCACGCAAACGGCCGGATCACGACTGGAGGCCTGCCCGCGAGCCGGCGCCGCCGAAACCCCCTGCGAGGCGAGTGCGGTTTGAGGTGCCGTGGGAAATCCGGCAGGTTTCAGGGTTGAGTCCCGAGCAGAGGGGACGTTCGACTCTGCCGAGGCGCACACGCTGGAGTCGATGCTCATGCGGTGGACGAAAACCGCTCGAAGCGAGCCAGGGGCCCACACCACCGACGTCGACGTGGGGTTCGGCTGGTCGCGTCGGCTTTTACCCTGGCCGGGTGCGGCACTGGTGGAGGGGTTCCCCGGGTACGGGCATGATGGGTGGCTCTGGAGACACGTATTCGCGACCGAGTTGTTCTGCTCCCGCCTCCCTTCCAGGCAGGACGGTGCAGGTCACGCTGGTCGACATGGGCATGAACCAGATGATGGGCGGCACTGCCCCACAGGGGGCGCACATGGCGTTGCGCGCAGCCCCGATGACCGTCGCTTCTGGAACAGTGAGCCTGGTGGCTTCGAACCTGGGGTGGCGCACGCACGAACTGGTGATCCTGCCGCTCGCGAAAGGCGCCGCGGCCGGTCAACGTGGGGTCGGAGCTGATGGCAAGGTCGCGGAGGATGGCAGTCTGGGCGAGGCGTCGAAGTCGTGTGCTGAGGGCACCGGCGACGGCATCGAGTCGGGCGCGGTGGGGTGGATCACCTTGACCCTCCCCCACGGGCATTACGAGTTGATCTGCAACCTGACCTGACGTTCCGCACTTGTCGATGAGCGTTTGGCCCCCCACTTTGTGCGGTCAGGGCTTGGCTGTTGGGCTGGTGTTGCTGGCTGCTGCTTGATGCAGGAGCAGATCGGCTGCGAGTGCTGAGGTCTGCTCCATCTGGGCGATGAGCTGTTCGATGCGCCGGTGGTTGGCGATCCAGCCCTGATAGAGGTTGGCCTCGGCCTCGGTGAGCCGGCGGCTCACGGTCTTGCCCGCGACGGCCCGGCTCCATTGGTAGTACGGGCCGTGGCGTCGGGGCGGGTCGGCTTGGCAGCGGCAGCCGGGTTTGCCGCAAGAGGTGTAGCGGCTCACGACGCTGCCTGGGCTGATGAACCCGACGGTGGCGAGCTCTGCGGCCAGCTGTTGCGCGAGCTCCCGGTAGGTCGCCTTGAGATGTTCGAGACGACCCACACGATTCGGCACGACACACCTCGCTTCTGCTCCGACGTCCCCGATCCGCGGTCGGTCAGTAACTATGCTGACCGATAAAAGTACGCCCGTCAAGGAGGACCAGGTTGACGACGTCAGAGCCGCCCACGGAGCCGTCCAGTGAGCTGTTCAGGTTGCGCAGCCAGCGGCTGGGATGCCTACCAATCGTGAACTTCCTGCTGGACCGGATGGGCCTGGCCGAGCAGCTGCACGCGTACGTGCCCGCCGACGACGCACGACTGAGGTTGGCCTCCGCTGAGGTGATCGCGACGGTAGTCCGCAACATCGTGGCCGGTCACCGGCCGGTCTATGCCCTGGCCGAGTGGGCCGCGTCGTATGACCCGATGCTGCTCGGGCTCGCACCCGGACAGGTGGAGCTGCTCAACGACGACCGGGTCGGCCGGACGCTGGACCGGCTGTTCGACGCCGACCGGGCCAGCCTGATCACCTCCACGGTGCTGGGGGTGGTCCGCGAGTTCGACATCGACACCTCCCAGCTGCACAACGACTCGACCACCATCACCGTGACCGGGAACTACCCCGACGCCGGCGGCCAAGACCGCGGCGGGAAGCCAACGCCGGCGATCTGGCACGGCCACAACAAGGACCATCGTCTGGACCTCAAGCAGCTGCTGTTCATCCTGACGATCTGTGCCGACGGTGCGGTCCCGATCGCCTTCCGCGTCGCCGACGGCAACACTCCCGACGACGTGACGCACATCCCGACCTGGGACGAGCTGCACGCCCTGGTGGGTAGCCCGGGCTTCCTCTACGTCGCGGACAGCAAGCCGTGCTCGCAGGAAACGATGCGCCACATCCACAGTCACGGCGGGCGTTTCGTCACGATCGTGCCGCCGGCCGGACCGAGGACGTCTGGTTCCGGAACTGGGCCCAGACCCACGCGCCGGACTGGGTCGAGGCCCGCCGGGCACCCGGCTCCAGGCAAGCTGATCCAGACAGGGTCTGGCGGACGTTCCAAGCGCCCGCACCGTCGGTCGATGGCTACCGGGTGATCTGGGTCCACTCCAGCGGCAAGGCGGCCCGCGACGCAGCAGCCCGCGCCGGCCGGATCGAAGCCAGGCTCGCCGCGATCGAGGCCGTTGCCGTCCAACTGGCCAGCCCCAAGACCCGACTGAAGACCCGCGTCGCCGCCGGAGCGGCGGCCACCACCGCCCTGCAGTGCCTCGGAGCAGTCGTTGGGTCCGGTTCACGATCACCGAGACCCTCGAAGTCGAGCATCGGCAGGAGAAGCGTGGTCGACCCGGCGCGAACACCCGCTACCGGCGCTTGGAGAAGACGGTCTTCACGATCACCGCCGCGATCGAGGCGTACAAGGTCAGCTACGACGCCGTCACCGACGGCTGCTTCCCGCTCATCAGCAACGACACCACGATGACCGGCGTCCAGATCCTCAGCGCCTACCACTACCAACCCAACCTCGAGCGTCGCAACCACCTGCTCAAAGGGTCGCAGGAAGTCGCGCCGGTCTACCTCGAGACCGCGCACCGCATCGAAGCGCTGCTGCTCTGCCACTTCCTCGCGATGCTCACCGAAGCACTGCTGGAACGCGAGATCCGCACCTCCATCAAAGACCAAGGCCAGACAGGGATCTCGCTCTACCCCGAGCTACGCAACTGCCCCGCCCCAAGCACGCCGCGGGTCCTGGAGATCCTCCACGACCTCGCGCGTCACCAGCTCATCAACGCCGACGACCAAGTCATCCAGACCTTCCAACCCCAACTCAACGACCTGCAACAGCAAGTCCTGGACCTGCTCCACATCCCTGCCAGCGTCTACAACTGACCCGACACACACCACGCAATGGGGGGCCAAAACCACTGCGAGAAGTGCGGAACGTCAGCCTGACCAACCACTACGCCGACGGGATGTACGAGGAGCTGACCATCACCTGAGGTCCCGAACCACCGGCACGATCGACAGCTTGGTATCCGAGGTTCACAGCGAAGGTCAACCGGCGGGTGCTGTCGAGCACGAGGGACTGGGCTCTTCTCTCAGGTTGTCACGGTTTCCCGGTGCAGGGCCGTGTGGCTGAGGTCGTTCACGTCAGGGGTCGCCGGCGGGATTTGGATGGAGTGGTAACGGCGCAGCCGGTTGGCGTTGCCGACGACCGACAGGCTGCTGGCGGACATCGCCGCGGCGGCGATCATCGGCGACAGCTGCCAGCCGAACGTTGGGTAGAGCACGCCTGCGGCGATGGGTATCCCGATGCCGTTGTAGGCGAGGGCAAAGAACAGGTTCTGCCGGATGTTGCTCATGGTCGCCCGGCTGATCTCGATCGCGGTGACCACCCCGTGCAGGGCTCCGGACATCAAGGTGATGTCGGCGGACTCGATCGCAACGTCAGTGCCTGTCCCGATCGCCATCCCGACGTCGGCCGCGGCCAGGGCCGGGGCGTCGTTGATGCCGTCGCCGACCATCGTGACCCGCTTGCCTTGCGCTTGCAGCTGTTGGATCTCGCTGGCCTTGCGCTCGGGCAGCACCTCAGCAAGCACGTGCGTGATGCCGGCTTGCCGGGCGATCGCGGCGGCGGTGCGGGGGTTGTCACCGGTGAGCATGTGCACTTCCAGGCCGAGCCGCTGCAGAGCCGCGACTGCCGCTGCCGCGCCGGGCTTGATGGTGTCGGCGACGGCGAGCACGCCAGCGGGTCGGCCCTCGACCGCGACGTACATGGCGGTCTTGCCATCGTCAGCCAGCGCCTCGGCGGTGGCCCGCAGCGCGCCGAGCTCGACGCCGGCGTCGCTGAGCAGCAGGTGAGTTCCCACCAGGACCGTGCGTCCGTCGACCTGGCCGCGGACTCCGCCTCCGGTGACCGAGGTGAAGTCCTCCACCGAAGGCAGGGTCAGGCCTCGGGTCTTGGCGGCGGTGACGATCGCCGTCGCGAGGGGGTGCTCAGAGCTTGCTTCAAGGGCCGCCGCGAGCTGCAGCACCTCCTCCTCTGTCCAGCCGGCCTGGGCGACTGTGTCCGTGAGCACAGGCTTGCCCTCGGTGAGCGTGCCGGTCTTGTCCAGCACGACCGCGTCCAGGCTGTGAGCGGTCTCCAGCGCGGCGGCGGATCGGATCAGGACGCCAGCCTGCGCTGCCTTGCCGGTGCCGACCATGATCGACAGCGGCGTCGCCAGGCCGAGTGCGCAGGGGCAGGCGATGATGAGCACCGCGACGGCCGAGACCAGCGCCAAGGTCAGCGCCGGTACCGGGGCAGCGACGTACCAGATCGCGAAGGTCGCCATCGCGACCAGGATGACCACCGGCACGAACACCCCCGAGGCTCGGTCGGCGAGCCGTTGGATAGGCGCCCGGGAAGCCTGAGCTTGCTGGACCAGGCGCACGATCTGGGCCAAGACAGTGTCCCGCCCGACCTTGCCTGCCCGCATCGTGAACGCCCCGGTCTGGTTCACGGTCGCGCCGATCAGCAGGTCGCCTGGCCGCTTGCTCACAGGCATCGACTCGCCCGTGACCATCGACTCATCGACGCTGGAAGAACCGGTGAGCAGCTCACCGTCAACCGGGACCTTCTCCCCCGGCCGGACCGCCACGACGTCGTCAACGGCGACATCGGCGACCGGGATCTCCACCTCGAGCTCGGCGCGGACCACGTGCGCGGTGCGGGGCTGAAGGCCGATCAGAGCTCGGATCGCCTCGCCGGTACCAGCCTTGGCGCGAGCCTCCAGCAGCCGCCCGAGCAAGATCAACGTGATGATCACTCCGACAGCCTCGAAATAGACGTTCCGCACATCGGCGGGGAAAGCCCCCGGGGCCACCGTGACCAGCAGGCTGTAGCCGAAGGCCGCCGTTGTACCCAGGGTAATCAAGGTGTTCATGTCCGCGGCCCGGTGCCGCAGCGCCAGCCAACCGGTGCGGTGGATCGGCGCCCCGGCGTAGAACATCACCGGGGTGATCAAGATCAGCTGCCACCAGTGGTTCAACAGCCACGACGGGAGCCACCCGGCGCCCAGCTCGTGGTCCATCACGGCCAGGAACACCGGTACGGTCAGGACCCCGCCGAGAACGACCAGCCGCTTCAGATCGGCGACCTCCTGACGTCGCGCGGTCGCCGCGCTCGCCTCCTCGGCAGCCGGATCGGGCGTCTCGCTCGTCGTCGCTGCCCGCAGGGCTGCCTCACTGGGCCCCGTGCCATCGGCGGCCGCGGTCACGTTCAAGGTGCCGTGAACCATGTTCATGGCGCACGAGAACCCGAACTCCCCGACCCGATCGGGCAGCAGCTCGACGACGGTCTGCTCGAAGGCCGGCAACGCCCGGCTGATGCCCAGGTCGGGGAACACCACCCGGCTCGTGCAGTCGCCCGACTCCTGCCGGTCGAAGGTGATCTGCAACGGCACACCGGCAACCGCCTCGATCCGCGCTGGCGTGTAGCCGCCACGGAGCACGACGGTCACCCGCTGGATCGCGTCCACGACTTCCGCTTGCCGGGCCGCTGGGCCGCCGCCGAAGAAGAACCACACCAGACCCGCCGCGGACAGCAGGGTGGCGACGATCACAATCAAGTCTGTGGTGCTCATGCGATGCGCCTCTTCACGATCAGTGGTCGGTGCTGGACTGGATGGCAGGAAAGGGGCGCTGCCCGAAGTGACGACGCCGCCGAATCAGCAGCTCCCGACAGCCCACCCAGCACACCGGTGACCCCGCCGCAGTGGTGTCGTTGTAGCCGATTCCATCCGGCGCGTTGACGATCTCGCCGTGCTGCGCCACGACCTCGGCACGTGGCGGGCGTCATGATCGACCCGAACCTGCCCGGTTCTTGGCCGCGCGCAGTTCGGCAACCTCCTGCTCGAGCCGCGTGTCCTCATCGGGGTCCTGCTTGCGCAGTCTCAGCCATCCCGCTCATACCCCGCATCATGAACATCATGATCAACGGGCAGGCGAACACAAGCAGCAAGAACCATAAGCTGGCCTTGGGCACACCGGCGAACGCCAGCCCGGCGATCAGGACCGCAAACGCGATGGCGCCAAGGGGTAGCTGGTCCTCCTTCATTGCGCCATCCTCTCTGCAGCGAGCCCTACGGCTCGGGGTGCCAGGACTCACGGTCCGCGCTTCTACGCCTCCTCGGTAGGGCTGTCGGGCCCCTATTACCGGGACGTAGTCCCCTACCTCTCGCGGGCAGGCGACGTGATCGTCGACTCGAGGAAGGCGCGCGTGAGCCCCGCGTCGCCGCCATCACGCTGGTGCTGACGCTTCCGGAGGGCGTGCCGCAAGACAAGCGGGCAGCGCTGCTCGCCGTGGCATCGCACTGCACCGTGTACAACACCCTGGATCACCCGCGACAGGTCCTGGTCAACCTGGCCAACTAGCCGGCACCCGTTCTCGCCAGAGACGACGCCCGCCACTGAGCGGCTACACGTGGATGGCGTCCACGGGCTCCGGTGTCACGTCCCGTCGTTGGAGCCAGGCGCTGCCGATCGCGGAAACCGTCGATCCCACAGACGACCAACGTCGCGAGCGCCGTCCTGGAGATGACGGCATAGGCGACCACGGGCCCTCCGGCACAGGGGCTGCCACAGCAGCCCGAGAGGCGCTGCACCGGCGCCCAGTTGTACGACGGGGTGAGCAACCGTGGGGAGCCGTCCCGAGGAACGCGTCATGCGTGAGTCCTTGGTGGGGAGGTAGACCCAGGCGGTCCCGAGAGCATTAGCCAGGATGGGACGCTCAGCCTGCCAGAGCTGTGCCCTGAGCCGAGCGGGACGTTCAAGAATCAACGTCCTGCGTGGGATACCCCAGCGTCATCCAGTCGTGCAACCCGCCGCGGTAGTAGCGAAGGCAAGTCGCCGGGACGCCAGCGGCAATGAGGCTCCTCAGGGCGTCGGGAGTCTGCGGGCACTGCGGCCCGTTGCAAAACAGCACGTTGAGCCCATCGCTGAGCTGCTCCAGCAGCTCGGAGATCGCATCATGCGGCAGGTTGACGGCCCCTACTAGCGTCACGTCGCTGCGGGAGTCCGGGACCCTGGTGTCGACCAGCAGAGCCCCCGCGTTGACCAGCTCAATCAGCTCGAGCTCTCCCACCGTCGCGACCCCAAGTACCGGCTCCAACGGCTGGATCACGCCCCAGCTGGTGTCCACCACCAGGAGGTCCTGCCCCCGGGACGGCACGGGTACGTTCTGAGGGTCTTCCTTGCGCTTTCGCTCGGTGCGCGAGATGAGGCTCATGCCAGCATCGTTCCCTGCGTCACCGACCCTACGCACCCCAAAGGCAATACCCTCGCTCCCCTTCGTCCCCAAGAGCCAAGGCCGTGGCGAATCAGCTCAGGTCGCTCACAGAAGTGCGGCGTAATCGCTTCGGGAGACAGGGGCCGACGCGAGGGAACCGTCCGCCCTCGGGACAGGCAAGACCTTGCCGTCCTGGACGAACTCAACGCCCGTGACGCCGGGCAGGCTGGTGAGCGTGAGGACAGCTTGCCCGAAGGCGAGAACCTCGTCGTTGCGCCCCGAGGCGCCGCTGGTGGAAGCGATCTCGACGCGCACGATTCCGACGGTGGGGCTGCTGTCGACGAGGTGCCAGGAGATCGGCACTGAAGAGACCAGACCTGCCTGCTGCTCCCGACGAGTAGGTCCGGTGACCAGCGCGGCGAGGACCTGACCCGGGGCGGCTGGAGCGGGAACGCGCCGGACAACCGCAACGAGCGTCCCGGCACGGTCCAGGTAGATCAGCGCACGAGCTGACCCGGTCGGCGCCGGTGAAGGGGTGCCGAGCAGCCCGCCCAGCGGTGCCGCGCTCGGGTCCAAAGACGTTGGCCGCGACTGGGCACCGACGCCGCACCCGGTCAAGAGCAGCACGCACATGAGCAGAGACAGCCGAGGAAAGGTCATGAGGACGTCCCCTGCGGGATCTCCACGCGGAAGCGTCCACCACCGCTCGGTTGGTCCTCCACGAACACTGCCCCCTGATGGGCCTTGACGTGCTCGAGCACCAGGGCCAGACCCAGTCCGACGCCCTCGGAGCCACCGCGCGCACCGGCTGCCCGGCCGCGACCGAAGCGGTCGAAGATCTGCTCTCGCTCGTCGTAGGGCACGCCCGGCCCGGTGTCGTCGATGTCCAGTCTCAGCCGTCCGGCAACGACCGAGGCATGGACGGCGGCCACACCACCACCGTGCTTGGTGGCGTTGTCGAGAAGGTTGGCGATCACGCGCTCCATGCGCGGTTCGTCGATCGGCCACCTGATGGCGTCGTCATCGATGTGGAGGAGCTGCTTCGGCACCCCGTGGCGGCTTGTGAGCCGCTGCAGCAGAGCGACGATGTCGGTGTCGACGCGCCTGGCCGGCCCGTGCTGCTTGGCGAGCTCGAGCAGTCCCTGGACCAGTCCGGTGAACCGATCGGCCTCTGCCGCGACCAGGTCGGCGGCGACTCTGGATCGCTCGTCCAGGGCCTCGCGCCGGTTGAGCAGCACCTGCGAGGCCATCGTCAGTGTCTGCAGCGGCGAACGCAGCTCGTGGCTGACATCTGCAGCGAACCGACGCTCGCGCTCTATGCGCCGGCTGACCTCCTCGACCATTCCGTTGAAGGAGCTGCTCAGAGCACTCAGATCAGGGTCGCTCGTCGCGCTCATCCGAGCCGACAAGTCACCGGCCGAGATGAGCTGCGCGGTGCGACCGACCGCGACGAGGGGACTCAGTGCACGTCGCGCGATCCACAGGCTGAGCGCTCCGGCCAGCGCCGTCGCACCGAGCGCGACCAGAGCGAGAGTCGTGGCGACGCTGCGCAGCGTTCCCTGGATCTCGCTCAGGGACTGGACCTCGTAGAAGTCTGCTCCGATCTCGGGCACAGGCAGGCCGACCACCAGTGCCGGATGACCAGCCACCGAGATCCGCTCCACCGCAGGATGCCCCCGGAACACCAAGCCGATAAGGCTGGCCGGGATCGCCGAGGTGATTCCATCGTCGGCGTTTCGAGCGAACCACTGACCATCCCGACGCAACAGCGGTCGGCGTCCTTGCCCGGTGTCCAGTGCCCGCAGGACACCGACGACATCCGCGTCGTCGCTGGTGAGCCCTTGCCGCACGACAGCGGCGTCGAAGTACGCGGCGCGAATGGAGGTCCTTTCCCGCTCAGCAAGCAGGTTGTGCCGGGTGATCTCGTACGTCGTCAGGGCCAGGGTGGCGGCAAGGAAGAAGGCGCCGCCGGCGAAGACGGCGACCACCCGCGCACGCAATCCCCGAAACGGCTTCATCTCAGCTTGTACCCGAGCCCACGGAGGGTGAGGACGTGCTGCGGGTCAGCCGGGTCCACCTCGACCTTGCGCCGGAGCCTGCCGATGTGGACGTCAACGACGCGCTCGTCCCCGAACTCGTAGCCCCACACCGCTGTCAGGAGCTGTTGTCGCGAGAGCACTGCGCCGTGGTGGTCAGCGAGCTCGCACAGCAGTCTGAACTCCGTACGCGTCAAGGACAGCGCGGACGCCCCGAGACGTACCTCTCCCGCGACGGCGTCGATCGTCAGATCGCCGAACACCTTCGCTGTCGAGGGCGTGTCCCCAGACGTACCGGTTCGGCGACGGAGGGCGCGAAGGCGTGCGGTCAGCTCCTTGAGTGCGACCGGCTTCACCAAGTAGTCGTCGGCACCGACCTCCAGGGCGGCGACGACGTCGTGGGTGTCGTCGCGGGCGCTGATCACCACGATCGGAACGCCGCTGATCTTGCGCAGCTCACGGATGCAGTCGAATCCGTCCATGCCCGGAAGCATCAGGTCGACCAGCACCATGTCGGCCGGGTCCTTGACCTGATGGCGCAGGCCCTCTTCGGCGGTGGAGGTAGCGACAACCTCATAGCCCTCGTCCTCAAGCGCCATGGTGAGGGACAGCCGGATCCCATCGTCGTCCTCGATCACCAGAAGGTCCGTCACGTCCTCATCATGCCCACCACCAGGAAGTGGTTCACGGAAGAACGCCGTTCTGGTCAGGAGTGACACGGAACTGACATGGATCTGAGGGGGCCGTGTCACACCCGCCGGGCAGTCTCGTGCCTACCCCAAGGAGGACCTTCATGACGATGACGATGACCCTGCCCGCGCAGGTGGATGCTGGCACCAGTTCGATCCCTCTCGTCGAGGTGGAGATCGACGGAACGCTCGACGTGAGCATGTTGCACAGCCTCCACAACCAGATCAGCGAAGCCCTCACGCTGCACCCTGAGCTGCTCGCGATCGACTTCGCGCGCTGTCGCTACCTCGACGCGCAGGCGATCCGGGTCCTGCTGGACGCGCACACGCTGGCGTGGAAGCGCGGCACCCGGATGGTGCTGCGCAACTGCCAGCCCGACAGCATTCGTCTGCTCGCGATGGCCGGTGTCCTACGGGTGTTCGAGATGGACCCGCCGCAGGTCCCCAGTGCGACATGAACCGGCGCGCTCCGACGTCTGCACGAACCCGTGCGCTCACGCCACTCGAGGTGCAGTTCATCCTGCGTGCCAGAGCGCGGCGACGGCAGGCGGCCCGGATCGGGCTGATCCGCGCCTGACAGCACGCTGTTCCCTCACAGCGGGGAGGGAATCTGGAATACATGCGACCCGCGTCGGTGGGTTCGACCACTAGGACCCCGAGTCGGTATTGCTTTCAGGGGTCAGCCGAGGCGTGAGGCCCGATTCTGAGGCCGGTAGGCGGTTGGCGGCCTTGTAGGGCTGGGGAAGGGGTTGGTCTGGCCCGTGCATCGTCTTGGCTTGGTTGCCTGCCCCGTTTGTAGGGGGCTGATGCCCCTTGGTCTATCTGACTGCCGGGATCGGGATCGTGTGGAAGCTGCTGTTGCGGAGTTTGCGGGCGTTGTGGCAGAACGCTTGCAGGGTCCACTCACCTTGGGCGTTGTCGAGTCCTCGTAGCCGTAACCGGCCGGCGTTCTGGGCGACTTTCATCTGCCCGAAGGCCGGTTCCACGATGGCTTTCCGTCGGGCGTAGGCCGCCTTGCCCTTGTTCGTGCTGAGCTTTCGGGACATCAGCTGCTTCGGAGTCAGGCCCTTCGGGATCCGCCCACGCGGCGCTGCCGGGGGCTTCTGCCCGTGCTTCTGACGGCCCCTCGCGATCAACGGATCGATCCCAGCTTCGATAGCCGCCTCGACGTTGGCCTCACTGAAATAGCCGGCATCGGCCAGCAACGTCTTCGGCGACTGTTCGATCCCGGCGGCCTGCAACGCCTCGACCAGATCGGTCAGGGCCGTGGGCAGTTCCGGGGCGTCGGCACCAGAGGTTACCAGCTTGGTGTGGAGGATGACCTGACTGTCCTCATCGACGACGGTCTGCGCGTCGTAGCAGTAGTGGAACGACCCGTCGGAGGCCTTCATGATCCGCGAGTCCGGGTCGGTGAACGAGCGTTGCGCCTTCGCAGGGACCACCGCGGAGCCGGCTGCTTGTTCGCCAGCAGCGGCCTGCTCCGTCTCATCGGCACCCTGCTTGGCCGAGGTCTGCTCCGCCTTCACCCGGGCCTTCGCCGCGTGCTCAGCCTCCAGATCGGCCTTGGCCTTGCGGATCGCAGCGAGCCTGCCTTCCCTGCGGGCCAACTCCGCCGGGAGCTCATCGCCACGACGCTCCCCATGGACCGCGTCCTCAGCAGCATCAGTGCGCTCCGCCTCCGCGAGCAGCGCCTCGACCTCAGTGGCCAGTTCAGCCTCAGCCCGGACCATCCGGTCATAACTCATCGCCCGATGCCGGCTCGCGCTGGCCCGGATCTTGCTGCCGTCCAGCGCCACGTTGCCCAACGACACCAGACCGGCCTGCGCGCACAACCCCAACACCTGCGTGAACAAGGCCGTGAACGCCTCCAGATGCCGCTTCCGGAACCGGCTGATCACCACGAAGTCCGGCGCCGCCTGAGCCGTGAGGAACATGTAAGCCACGTCCTGCTGGCAGCGCCGTTCCAACTCCCGCGAGGAGGTGACCCCATGGGAGTAGCCCAAGACCAGCAACTTCAACATCAGCCGCGGGTCATACGACGGAGCACCCCGAGCCTCCTTGTAGTCGTCATAGAACGCAGTCAAGTCCAGGCCGTGCTCAATCAGGTCATCAACCCAACGCGCCGGATGATCCGCCGAGATCCAGTCCCGCACATCCGGAGCGAGCAACATCGCCTGGTCCTGGTCGTAACCGCGGAACGTCTTCTCCACCGACCTTTTCGGCCGGGCCACGCCCTCAGCACCCGGCTCAACATCGATCAGACCAAATTGCTCAGCAACCGCCACCCTCGCCGTGCCACATTTTCCCGCAGCGCCAGACGATCACGGGTTACCGACACGGGGTCCTAGGCCGCGAGTCGTCCCGAGATCGAGCCCGGTCAGGGCGGCGATCCGTCGTAGCCTGTGGTCCAGGGTGTTCGGATGCACGTGCAGCGCCGCCGCTGTGCGACGCCGGTCATGATCGTGGTCGAGGTAGGCCGCCACGGTCTCCAGCAGGCCACGGCGCCCGGTGAGCCGAGCGAGCAGCCCGGCCAGGTGGTCGCGCGCGGTCGAGGGTCGCGTCAGTTGCAGCGCGAAGGCGACATCCGGGAGAGTGACCCGCGCGAGGCCTAGGCTGGGGCACCATCAG
>JAYTHM010000322.1:0-4808 GCA_043732645.1 Frankiales bacterium | reverse complement strand
CCGAGCGTCGGAGCGTCTGCCACAACGAGCCCGACGCCCCAGGGGGACACCCTGCTGGCGGTCGACTTCGCCGGCTCCCCACTGGCCAATGACCCCCTGCTCGTGCCCGGGCAGGACGTGACAGTCACCGCCTCCGGCTTCGGCGCTCGCGAACTGGTGGAGGTGACCGTGCACTCCACACCGCGCCTGCTCGGCGCCGCGACGGCGAGCTCGGGCGGGATCGTGGCCTATCCCTTCACGGTGCCGGCCGACCTGCCCGCTGGAGGCCACACCCTCGTGCTCCGAGGGGGTGCCCGCACCGCCCTGTTCGCTTTCCACCTCGCCAAGGCCGGCAGCGCCACCGCCACCCAGTCCACACCTACGGCGACCTCAGGTGCGCCAGCGGCCAGCCACTCGCCGTTGCCGTTCACCGGGTCCAACACGGTGCGACTGCTCGTGATCGCTCTGCTCCTTCTCTGGGCAGGGACGATGCTCGTGCTGTACGTCGGACCTCCGACCACCAGGGATGGCCGGCACACCCCTACCGGTCGCCACAGACGCTGACACGTGCTCCTGTTGCATCCGATGGTGTCTGGCGTTCATCTTGTCGTCGAAATGCGTTGACCCCGGACCTGCACCGTTGCCTTGTTCTTCGCCATCGCGGCGAGGTGGTCGGGGGGTTCCGTGCGAGGCCGTCATGCCAAGCCGCAGCCAGCGCTGCGCGTCACCTTTGGCGTAGGCGTCGCGATGCTGACCGTGGTCGTGTTCGGCCAGACAGCGGGAGCGTCATCGACGACGCCATCCCAGCCCGACACGGGGACCGAGCAGACGGAGGTGTCGACCAGCCAGTACCCACTTCCTCCGGCGATCACTCAGAGCCTGGTAGCGGCACGCATCCTCGGGCCCACCCTTGCTGCGTCTTCGGCCGCGGCGCCGACCCTCGTGCTCCCCGCCGCAGGTGTGGCGGCCGTGGACATCCCAAAGCCCGTGCTCACCGCCTATCTAAAGGCGCAGGCGCGCGAAGCCGCGCTAGAGCCAGGCTGCCACCTGAGCTGGCCCGTCCTTGCCGGCATCGGGTTGATCGAGTCGGGCCACGCTGTCCAGCACGGCGCCCTGACAGCCGGCTGGGACGGCGTCGCCCGGCCACCGATCCTCGGCCCGGTCCTCGACGGGAACGGAACGGCTGCCGTTGCGGACTCCGACGGCGGCAAGCTCGACGGAGACCGGACCTGGGACCGGGCGGTCGGCCCCATGCAGTTCCTGCCGTCCACCTGGCGCACCTGGGGCGTCGACGCCGACGGGAACGGCACCGCAGACCCGCAGAACGTGCAGGACGCGGCGGCTGCCGCCGCTGGCTACCTGTGCAACGGCGGAGCCGACCTGCGTCAGCCGGCTGCTCTCGTCGCGGCCGTCTTTTCCTATAACCACTCCAACGACTACGTGCGAGCTGTCTTGAGCGCCGCGCAGACCTACGCCAAGACGACCCCCAACCCGGCCGTCGCGCAGGCGCTCGCCGAACTCGGGCCAGCCCCGACCACCCCTCCGCCGGTACCCACAGTGAGTGAGACCCCTGCGCAGAAGGCGAGCACGCGGCCGGTGCCTGCTGTGACGCACGCTTCCCCGCAGCCCGTGCGTGCGCCCGTGCCGGCCCCGACCGCCAGCCCAAGCCCACAGCCGGCGCCCTCCTCAACCCCGGCGTCCACGACGACGCCGACAACTGGGGCGACCCTCTCAAGCGGTCCGTCATGAACGCCCGGGTCGCCCGTCGCCAGCGATCACGCTTGCGAAAGACCGTGGCCGTCCTCGGAGCCGGCCTGCTCGTGAGCGCTCTGGTCGCGCTGGCCCCCCCATCCACGGCCGTCACCGCAAAATCTGCAGACCTGACGGTCTCGGGAACGGGAGCCTTCTCCACGCTCAAGGTGTCGGTCAGCCAGACCACGAACCTCATCAACCAGGTCGTCGAAGTCTCCTGGTCGGGGGGCGTTCCGACCGAGCCGACCATCGGCTCCTTCGACAAGAACTACCTGCAGATCATGCAGTGTTGGGGGGACGACCCCGCCGGCCCGTCCCGCGAGCAGTGCCAGTTCGGCGGGCTCGTCGGCGACTCGCGCGGCGGCAACTTCGCGGCCTCGCGGCAGGTGAGCTACGGCGGACTCGTCGACCCCAAGGAGACCTACAAGCAGCTGCCGGGCAGCCTCGATAACGTCAACGTCCCCTTTGCCTCCGTCAGCGGCAAGAGCACCTCGGCAACGCTCAATGAGTTCTACGACGCCTCGTCCACAAACGAGATCCCGTTCGCCCGGACACGCGTGGACGGCACAGGACGCGAGTTCTTCGAGGTCGAGACGGCGCGCGAGGCTCCCGGCCTCGGCTGCGGCACACCCGTGATTGACAAGGCGACGGCCGCACGCACCGGTAGGTCGTGCTGGCTGGCGATCGTGCCACGCAGCGCCACGGAGGTGGACGGCACGGCCGTCACGGGCGGGGACCGGGACATCTCCTCACCCCTGAGCCAGAGCAATTGGGATCACCGCATCATCTTCCCGCTGGCCTTCCAGCCCGTCGGCGTCAACTGCCCCATCGGCAGCGCAGAGCGGCGCACCGTTGGCCAGGAATCCGTCTCCGAGGCCATGAGCCACTGGCAGCCTGCCTTGTGCCAACTGACGGGCACGGTCTACGGCTTTTCCACGGTCAACGACGACCTCGCCCGCACCCAGCTCCAGGCAACCGATCCCGAACTCTCTTTCATCAGTCGCCCCTTGAGCAGCGAAACCCCACCTGCGGCAGGACCGGCTGTCTACGCCCCGGTGGCGCTGTCCGGACTGGCCTTCGCCTTCAACATCGACCGGCACGCACCATCCAGCGCTTCCAACGCCCAGAAGCTGCACGACGGCGAGCGGATCCCCCAGCTCAACCTCAATGCCCGACTGGTCGCGAAGCTCCTCACACAATCCTACGGACTCGGCGTCCACCCGGAAGCACTCAGCGTTCAAGGCAACCCGCCGGACCTGCTGCGCGACAAGGAGTTCCTCGCCCTGAACCCGTCCTTCACCCAGCAGTTCAGCCCGGGGCTCGGCAGCGTGCTCGAGCCGCTGGGTCTCACCGATGCAAACCGGACGCTCTGGACCTGGATCAACGGGGACCGGGACGCCCGCGCGTTCCTCAACGGGACCCCGGACCCGTTCGGCACCAAGGTCAATCCGAACTACAAAGCACTCGAGCTCCCGCGCTCGGACCTTCCCAAAAGCGACCTGTACTGCGCCACCATCGCTGACACGCAGCCGCCGCTCTGCACGTTGGACGCGCACCCGTACGCCGCCGACCTGCACGACGCGGCACGTTCGGCTGCCCGCGGCGACACGCTCTCACGGTCGGTGTGGGACCCGACGGCCAACCCGCCGGTCTACAAGAAGGGCCTGCCGCAGCTCAGCGGGAGCCGCCTGGTCATCGCGCTCACCGACACCGCGTCCGCGGCGCGCTACAAGCTGCCCACCGCGAACCTGCTCAACGCCGCCGGCAACCTGGTGGCGCCCAGCACGGACTCGCTGCTGGCCGCCGCGAAGACGCTGACGCGGGCCTCCGGACTGCCGCTGCCCAACGCCCAGTCCTCCTCCAGCACCGCGTACCCGCTGACGGACCTGACATACGCTGCCACGGTCCCCGCGGCGCTCAGCAGCAACGCCCGCAAGGACTACTCAGCCCTGCTGAGTTACATCGCAGGCCGCGGCCAGCAGCCCGGCCTCGAACCCGGTGATCTCCCTCCCGGCTACGCCCCGCTGCCCACAGCCCTTCGCGCTCAGACGGCCAGCGCCGCCAAGCTGATCGCCACCGCGCCGGTGGGGGCCGCGGTCCCTGCGCCCAGTTCAACGACGGCGACGACGGCGGCGCGCGTGCCCCCGCGCGCGCAGCAGCCGGTGACGACCCCGCTCGGGTCGATGACCACCGTGCCGCAGGGCCAGGTCCTGCCCGTCGTCACCGCACCCGTCCCCCAGCTGTCCAAAGTCCAGCTCACCCAGACGGTGCCCTTGCAAAGCGTCACGGCCGGAGCCTCAGTCGGCACATCGCGCTACTTCCTGGGCGTGATGCTCCTGCTCGGAGCCGCCTGCGCGTTAGGGAGCCTCCTGCTTCCGACTCTCGCGGCACGTAGAGCGGGTGGTGCCCGGGCCTGACCCCACACGCACACGACAGGGCAGTCATCTCGCACGAAGCGACCCGGGCACCGGGCGCAAGCCTAACCAGAAAGGTTCAGCAGTGAACATGTCCAAGCGATTTAGCGCTGTCATCTCCGGGAGCGCGCTCCTAGTGGTGGCCGGCGCGGGGCTGGCGACCGCCGACCCCAGCGGCACTCCCACCTTCCGCCAACTGTCAGGTGTCGGCTCCGACACGACTCAGGATGTCGTCAACCAGCTCGCGAAGGACGTCCAGATCAGCGGTACGCCCGTCCTGGGCTCCTACGACGCCACCGGCAGCTCAACCATCCAGACCAAGGCCACCGGGTGCAGCCTCAACCGCCCGAACGGCTCCGGAGCTGGCCGGGCCGCGCTTCTTAACTCCCTGACGGCAGGCGACGGCTGCCTGCAGTTCTCACGCTCTTCCAGCCTGAACATCACAACCTCGAGCCCGAGTCTGACCTACGTGCCGTTCGCCAAGGACGCGGTCAGCTACGCCGTCACCACATCCAGCGGCATCTCGCGCAACCTCAACCTCAACGACCTGAGCGCGATCTACCACTGCGACCCGACTTACGTGAACACCAGCACCGTCCCGGCGAGCAACCCGGCCAACACCTACGACATCACCCCGATCCTTCCCCAGGCCGGCTCCGGCAC
>JAYTHM010000321.1:0-4840 GCA_043732645.1 Frankiales bacterium | reverse complement strand
CAAGACCGTTCCGGCGTGCGACACCACACCCGTCCCATCGGTCGTCATGACCGGGACCGTCCTGCGCGTTGTAGGTTCCACCTGCGAAGTGCCTCTCGACGTTGAGATTCCTTGTCCCTCAGTAAGACAAGTTTCCCAACAACGACAGGCACTTTCGCGCTTATAGGGCCCGTGTGGGCGACACAAGATCAGACGACTACTGCAAGGCCGGGGCTGGAGCGGGGGCTCATCCTCGGAGTCGCTTTACTAAGCGTCGGCCTTGCTGGATTCGTCGTCGCGGTTCTGACGTGGGCTCATCACGGCTTCGGTGAGCTGACGCTCGCGGCCAGCCTACGACTCGCCATCCCTACTGTCACGGCGCTAAGCCTCGGTGCTGAGATGCTGATGGCTAGCTTCTTTCTCGGGCTGCTTCAGTTCGATCGCCAGATCTCCAACCTCCGGTGCCTGTCAGCCGCAGGACAGGAGCGACCCTATCGAGATCACGAGTGACGGAGTAGCCATGACTTGGCTCGATCGACTGCTTCAGAGAATGCGCATGCGCATGGCCATCGGCGAACTGCCCCGTCAGGCCCGGGTGCTCGACATCGGTACGCACGACGGGCTTCTTTTTGAACTGACCGGCGCCAAGGGGGTGGGCATTGACCCTGAGCTTCGGCCCTCAACTCCGCGCCCAGAGGTCGAGCTGGTCAGGGGATTCTTTCCCATGGATCTTCTGATCCACGAAGTGGGCTATTTCGATGCCGCGACTGCAATCGCGGTGATCGAGCACGTGCCCGAGGCTGAACTCCCAGTCTGGGAGAACGCGCTGGGAACCCTGATCCGCCGAGGAGGAGTCCTGGTCCTTACCGTCTCCTCGCCAGCCGTCGACACGATCCTTCACATTCTGATGAAACTCCGACTGGTGGCAGGCATGGAGGCTCACCAGCATCACGGCTTTCAGCCGAGCGACCTCGAGTCCCTCTTCGTCGCTCCGGCATGCAAGTGCCGCAAGCACGGTCGGTTCCAGCTGGGACTCAATCACCTCTACGTCTTTGAGCGGCTGTAGAAACGTCCTCCGTGGGCCAGGCTGGGCTGTCGAGCGGCGGGGAGTCCCCTGCTAGTGGGCGAGCTCCCAAGCTCGGCGAGCCTGCTCCAAGTCGAGGAGTCCACCTTGGGGCCGCTCGTAGCCGAGATCGGTCCACACAGCAGTGTGAGCAGCAACCAGCCGTTCCACGGAAGTGGAGAGGAGGAACTCCTCCCACGCCCCAGTACGCCCACGCCACACATGAACCCCTCCCGACGCGGCATGGATGTCTTGCGGCTCCTTGGCTTCCACCGCGTCAGCGGTCCGCCGAACGATCTCAAGTTTTGTCGAGGTATCCACCGCGGGACCAAAGAGGCCTTCAGACAAGGCGGTGAGCACCTGCTCAGGGGCCTCGACCAGCCCCTCGTAGGTCACCTTGAGGACGTCCGCCTCTCTCCACCACTGCGGCGTCACCGACAGCAGCGCGGCCGCCCTCGGGCCCTCCGCCCACTCGAGAAAGGCCTCGTCGTTGGGCGACGCCCCCACCAGCGTGCGCTCATCGCCACCCTCGCCGTGGAGCCACTCACCGGTGTTCGGCTCGCGTTGCGCGAACTGCAGCACCGACAGCAGCACGTCCAACGGGTGACGGGCGATGCTCACGACGTCGACGTGATGCCTACGAAGCAGGCGGCGAAGGTGCACGGTCGGGTGCCAGTGCAGCTGAAGGACGAGCCGATCCGGCAACGCGTCCCACTCGATGTCGGCCGGATGGTGCAGCGCCAGGCAACTGGTCCCCGAGACGTGCGCGAGCATCTCCCCGAGCCAGGTGTTGCCCGTTCGAGGCGTGCCGAGGACCGCGACCCTGCGGGGTGGCAGGTCCGTCGCAGCCTGTCCCTTCCATGTGCGGGGCGGCTGGGGAACCGCCTTGGGGATCGCAGCTTCAATGCCCTGGAGACGATGGGACTTCGCCTCCAGCTCCACCTCCAGGTGCGTGACGTAGGAACGCAATCGGTCGACCTCCTGCTCCAGCAGCAGGACACCGGCGGGCACGTAGTGGTCGGTCGGGTTCGCGGGAACCAGCAGGGGTCCGAGCTCGGCCTGCAGGTCGGCCCGGACGTAGAAGCGGTTCAGCCCGTCCGTGGAGGCGAAAGCATAGCCCTGGGAGAGGACCCTCGGTTCCCAACCCTCGTAGGTGGCCTCCAAGGAATTGGGGCGGGTGGCCTCGACGACGAGGACCCGCGGCGCCCAACGCGTCAGGTCCACGCCCCGTAGGACAGCAGCCTCTGCGCCTTCGACGTCGATCTTCAGAAAGTCGATGCGCTCCGGTGCGGCATCGGCCAAGACGCAGTCAAGCGTGGTGACCGGCACCTCAAACGCGATGACCGTGAGGCCCTGCTCCCGCAGCTCCTGCGCATGGCCGTCGTCGATCGTGGACAGATCGCCATCCTCTTCCACGGTGAAGAGGGTGACCGAGCCGGACGCGTCGGCCAGCGCAGCAGCGACGACGACGTCCCCCGGCCGCGCCAGTTTCAGCTCAGCCGCAAGCGCTGGACGGGGCTCGACGTGGATCCCGGTCCACCCTGCCTCGAAGAAGTGCCTCGTGACAGAGGCGCGGTCGGGCGAACCTGCACCGACGTCCACGTAATAGCCAGGCGCGCCTCCGAGAGCTCGCGCCAGCACCACGTCCTCGCCGTGCTGGGCGTACGAGACAAGACGCTGCGACTCGGTCACGAGAGGCGACGAGCCACCTTGCGCGCAGCCCACATGCCCGCACGCTCCGCGAACGGGTGACCGGCAGCCAAACGGGCCGCTGAGTCCGCCAGGCCAACGACCGCCCGAGACTGCAGTGCCTGACGGTGATGGGCCTCCGCGTCCGCACGTGTTTGGGTGGCCGTCAAGGAGCTCCGCAGCACGTCCCGCTCTGCAGCAAGGTCGGCAGAGCCCCGCATCAGGTCCTCGTGCGCGATGCGCAGCGCCTGGTGCCGGCTCTCGAGGTCGGAGAGGTAGGCCAGACGCAGCTCGGCGTCCCGCTGCAGGCTCCTGACCTCGGCGTCGAGCACGCGCTCGGACTCCACGCGCTCGCCCAAGCGCGTCTCCAGCTCGAGCACGCGCTCGGTGAGGTCGTAGAGCCGACGCGCCGACGGGGCCGCGTCGGCGGAGGACGGGACCTCCTCGACTAGGCCACTGTCGATCTCGTTCTCGAGATCGGGAACTGTCGGCACGGCGATGAGCGGCTGCACTGACGACGCTCTGTCTCGGGTCCTAGCCACTTGTTACGCGCTCCTTGTTCGCTATGACGTCCGTCCACCTGGTGCCGCGAGCCTCTAAGGCCCAGTGTCGTGAGGCGTCCACGATCCGAGCCCTTCGTCTCGTCCAAGCGTCCGGATCGTCCACCAGCAGTGCAATCGACTCTGCCAGAACGGACGGTTCGTCGCTGACGACGAGGGCGCCGGCGACCTCGGCTGTCAGCCCTTCGGCTCCGACCACGGTCGAGACGGTCGGCACACCGTGCTGCAGGGCCTCGACAGTCTTGAGCTTGACGCCCGCCCCGTACCGCACCGGGACCACCGCGACGCGGATGGTTGCGTAGAAGGCGTGAAGATCCGGGATACCTCCGACGAAGGCCACGTTGGGGCCGGCGAGGCGCAGCACGTTCTCCGGCGGGTTGACACCGGTGATGAGGAGTCGGGCCCAGGGGACCCTGGTGTGCACTAGAGGTAGGACGTGGCGCACGAACCAGAGCAGGCCATCGGCGTTCGGTGACGCCGGGCCGGCCAACCAGCCGGCGACGAGCCCCAGATGGGCTCGCTCCCGAAACGGGGCCTGCGTCATCTGGGGGGCTGAGAGCCACGCGTTCACGATGGAGACCCGGGCACCGGTGTGCGGGCGCACCAACGCCGCTTCGTCCTCAGAGATGCAGACGACGTCGTGCACGCGGGAGACGACGCCGAACTCGATCTCCCGCATCTCGGCCGCCTCGGCAAGCAGCAGGAGCCGGGCACTCAACTCGGGCTCGAGAGCGGCCTGACGCCCGATCCTACGGTGGTACATGGCCTCCGCGTCGTAGACGAGGTGGGCGTGGCCGAGCTTGTCATGGATCAGCGGGCCAACCTTCGCGACGTTGTGCGGTCGCGAGAGGATGACGTGCTCGTAGTCGACGCCTGGGGCGTCGAGGTGCTCCTCGAGGCTTCCGTCGATGACCTCCACACCCAGGCGTCCCAGCGCCGTGACGTCACCCTCGGGCGTGGCTGTCGGGTGAAGGGCAACGTGGTAGCCCGCTGCGGTCAGGGCCTCGAGACAGTCGAGCATGCGCCCGTAACCCGACCCAAGGCTCTGAGCCGGGATGCGGTCGTCCACCACGAGCACACGCTCCGGACGTCCCATGGCCTGCCACACCGCGGTGCGGATGTTCTCGGCGCCTGGCTCGGCGCGGCCAGCGAGAAAGGGCCCCCAGCGCTCCTTGAGAAGCGATCGGTTCCGCTCCGTGATGAAGGTCCTCAGCAGCGATCCCGTGCTGGCTGACCTGACGTGGGTCAGCTCACTGGCCCACTGATACCAGACCTGCTGACCGATCTGCTTGATCCTCAAGCACAGGTCCACGTCCTCGTAGTACGCCGGGAAGTAGCCGTCGTCGAAGCCGTCGAGCTGCTCCCAGGTGGAGCGCCTTACCAGCAAGGAGCCGCCGGAGCAGTAGTCCACCTGGCGGGCCCAGCGCCACTGCGGGGAACCGGCGGGCAGGTCGCACCCCACCGCCTGCGTCGTCGTGTGCGACGGGCGTAGGTGGCGGTGGCCGCCGCCGTGCCCACCACGGAGGCCACCTTGTTGGTGGCCAGGGCC
>JAYTHM010000320.1:0-4843 GCA_043732645.1 Frankiales bacterium | reverse complement strand
CCGTCGCCGACGGTGGGCAGCAAACCCTGCTCGCGGAGCTCGACGATGGTGGCGCCCAGCATCACCCGGGCACAGGCCTTGGCGAGCTGCACGGCCGTGGCCTTGCTCACGAACGGCACGGTGCGCGAGGCACGTGGGTTGGCCTCGAGGACGAACAGGACGTCGTCCTTCAGGGCGTACTGCACGTTCAGCAGTCCGCGCACCCCGACTCCGCGGGCGATCACCTCGGTACTGTGCCGGATCCGCTCGAGGTCGGCCCGACCGAGGGTGATCGGCGGGAGGGCGCAGGCTGAGTCACCGGAGTGGATACCGGCCTCCTCGATGTGCTCCATGACGCCGCCGATGTAGAGCTCGGTTCCGTCGTACAGGGCATCGACGTCGATCTCGATCGCGTCCTCGAGGAAGCGGTCGACGAGCACCGGGGTCTCGGGTCCGACGATGGTGCTGCGGTCCATGTAGTCGCGGAGCATCTCGTCGCTGTAGACGATCTCCATGCCGCGCCCGCCCAGCACGTACGACGGTCGGACCAGAACCGGGTAGCCGACGTCAGTGGCGATCGCGGCGGCGTCGTCGTAGGAGGTGGCCATGCCGCTCTTGGGCGAGGGCAGGCCGCCCTTGGTCATCACGGTGGCGAAGGCGTCGCGATCCTCGGCGAGGTGGATCGCCTCGGGACTGGTGCCGACAATGGGGACGCCGCAGTCCTTGAGCTCCTGAGCGAGCCGCAACGGGGTCTGTCCGCCGAGCTGCACGACGACGCCGACGAGCTCTCCGCCGCCCAGGCGCGCGCTCTCGCGCTCGGCGTGGACGACCTCCAGGACGTCCTCGACGGTGAGCGGCTCGAAGTAGAGGCGGTCGGAGGTGTCGTAGTCGGTGCTTACCGTCTCGGGGTTGCAGTTGACCATCACGGTCTCGAAACCCGCGTCGTGCAGGGCGAAGGATGCGTGCACGCAGGCGTAGTCGAACTCGATGCCCTGACCGATTCGGTTGGGACCGCTGCCGAGGATGATCACCTTCTTCTTCGACGACGGCTGCACCTCGGTCTCCTCGTCGTAGGACGAGTAGTAGTACGGCGTCTCGGCCGCAAACTCAGCCGCACAGGTGTCGACCGTCTTGTAGACCGGGCGAAGGCCGAGGGAGTGCCGCAGGTCGCGCACGTCGCGCTCGGTGCGGCCGGTGACGGCAGCGATTTGTCGGTCGCTCGTACCGAGGCGCTTTGCCGTGCGCAGCAGGGGTTCTGCGAGCTCCTCGGTCTCAAGCCGGTGCCGCAGCTCGACGAGCTGGAGCAGCTGGTCGAGGAACCACGGGTCGATCTTCGTCGCCTCAAAGACCTCCTCGACGGTGGCGCCGAGGCGGAGCGCCAGCTCCACCTGGTGCAGCCGCCCGTCGGTCGGCGTGCGGATCGCGGCGAGCAGCTCGGCCTGGGTGGTCTCGGGGTCGGGCTGGCTCCAGAAGCCACTGGGGCTCTGCTCGAGCGAGCGCATCGCCTTCTGCAGCGCCGCGGCGAACGAGCGGCCGATGCTCATCGCCTCACCGACGCTTTTCATCGTGGTGGTCAGCTCGGGGTCGGTGCCGGGGAACTTCTCGAAGGCGAAGCGGGGGATCTTCACGACGACGTAGTCGAGGGTGGGCTCGAAGGCCGACGGGGTGCTCTGCCCGTTGTCTCGGGTGGTGATGTCGTTGGGGATCTCGTCGAGGGTGTAGCCGATCGCGAGCTTGGCGGCGATCTTCGCGATCGGGAAGCCGGTGGCCTTCGACGCCAGTGCGCTGGACCGGCTGACCCGGGGGTTCATCTCGATGACGATGACCCGGCCGTCTGCAGGGTTGACCGCGAACTGGATGTTGCAGCCACCTGTGTCGACACCAACCGCCCGGATGACGTCGATCGAGATGTCGCGGAGCTTCTGGTACTCCCGGTCGGTGAGCGTCATCGCCGGCGCGACAGTGATCGAGTCGCCGGTGTGGACGCCCAGCGGGTCGAGGTTCTCGATGGAGCAGATGACGACAACGTTGTCGTTCTTGTCGCGCATCAGCTCCAGCTCGTACTCCTTCCAGCCCAGGATCGACTCCTCGAGCAGGACGCTGGGCACGATGCCCTCGGCCTTGGCCGTGGCGTGCAGCCCAGAGCCACCGATCCGTATCAGATCGCTTTCGTCCCAGGCGATCCCGCCCCCTGCGCCGCCCATCGTGAAGGACGGTCGAACAACCACCGGATAGGATAGGTCCTCGACCGCAGCGCGCAGCTCCTCGAGGTTGTGGCAGACGGCGGAGCGGGCGCTCTCGGCGCCGATCGACGCGACGACGTCCTTGAACAGCTGGCGGTCCTCGCCCTTGCGGATCGCCTCGACGTCGGCGCCGATCAACTCGACGCCGTACTGCTCCAGGACCCCGGCCTGGTGAAGGGCGAGCGCCGCGTTGAGCGCCGTCTGCCCCCCCAGGGTCGCCAGCAGCGCGTCGGGGCGCTCCTTGGCGATGACCATGGTGACGAACTCGGGCGTGATCGGCTCGATGTAGGTGGCGTCGGCGAACTCGGGGTCGGTCATGATGGTGGCCGGGTTGGAGTTGATCAGGGTCACGCGCAGCCCCTCGGCTCGCAGCACCCGGCAGGCCTGGGTGCCGGAATAGTCGAACTCGGCGGCCTGGCCGATGAGGATCGGGCCAGAGCCGATCACTAGGATGTGCTTCAGATCCTGCCTTTTAGGCACGGTTGGACTCCATCAGGGCACAGAAACGGTCGAACAGGTAGGCGGCATCGTGCGGTCCGGCTGCGGCCTCCGGGTGGTACTGCACCGAAAAGGCCCGCAGCGCGCCGTCGCGGCGCAGCTCCAGGCCCTCGACGACGTCGTCGTTGAGGCAGACGTGGCTGACGGTCGCCTCCCCGTAGGGAGTCGGCGTGGACCCTCCTCGCGGGGCGTCGACGGCGAAGCCGTGGTTGTGGGCCGTCACCTCAACCTTGCCGGTCGTGCGGTCCATCACCGGCTGGTTGATGCCCCGGTGGCCGTAGCTGAGCTTGTAGGTCCCGAAGCCCAGTGCGCGGCCGAAGAGCTGGTTGCCAAAGCAGATCCCGAAGTAGGGGGTTCCCTTGGCCAGCAGGGCTTGCAACACCGTGACGTCGTAGGTCGACGGGTCTCCGGGGCCGTTGCTGAAGAAGACTCCGTCGGGCGCGACGCCCGCGATGTCGGCCACGCTGGAGCTCGCCGGCAGGACGTGCACCTCGATCCCCCGCTCGGCCATCATCCGCGGCGTGCTGGCCTTGATGCCCAGGTCGACGGCCACGGCCGTGAAGCGGCGCTCCCCCACCGCCGGAACGACGTAGGCCTGCGCGGTCGAAACGTCACCGCACAGGTCGGCGCCGAGCATCTGAGGGCTGGCGAGGACGCGGGCGAGCGGGTCGTCCGGCAGCTCGCCGGAGAAGATCCCGACCCGCATGGCACCACGGTCACGCAGATGCCGGGTCAGGGCGCGGGTGTCGATGCCGCTGATGCCGACGACACCCTGCCCGACGAGCTCCTCGTCGAGCGTGCGGGTAGACCGCCAGCTCGACCGGACCCGGGACGGCTCGCGTACGACGTAGCCGCTGACCCAGATCCGGGAGGACTCGCCGTCATCGTCGTTGACGCCGGTGTTGCCGATCTGCGGAGCCGTCATCACCACGACCTGCCGGTGGTACGACGGGTCGGTGAGCGTCTCCTGGTAGCCGGTCATGCCGGTGGTGAAGACAGCCTCGCCGAAAGTCTCACCGACCATGCCGTAGGCGTCTCCGCGGAAGGTGCGGCCGTCCTCCAGCACGAGCAGGGCGGGCTGGACTGCAGTCATGGTGCCTCCACGGTCGAGGGCGGGATCATCGCGGCGAGGGTGTCCCGCAAGCGGGCGTGGGCGGCATGCTCGGTGGCCCGGAAGGCCGTGGCGAGAGTCCGGGCGCCCAGGTGCCAGGTGAGCACGAGCATCCCGCCACTGACGACCTTCCCGGCGAGGGACTGCTCGATGCTCACTGCCTCCAGCTCTGGCAGCGGGATGAACAGCTCGGGCAACCCCTCGCGGACAAGATGCACGCCGTCCTCGGCCACGACCAGGTCCGCGGTGGAGCGGTCGGACAGCCGGTGCACGGCGATCCGGTCAAGCCAGTCCGTGGCGCTGGTGGTGCCGACGAACAGGCCGGGGACGGGGGCAGCCAGGGCGCGAGCCCCCCCGGCCGCCACCGGAGGCTCGGGCAGGTCCTGCTGACGGTCCTGACGGGCACGCCAGCCCTTGAGCATCAGCGCGTAGACGGCGACCGCGAACAGCACGGTGCCGCCGGTGAGCAGGACCCGGGAGCTCAAGCGGGCTTCCCCAGCAGAGCCGTCGGCGTGCCGCGCAGGAAGGTGGCGCGCACCTTCGCGGCGAACGCGTGCTCGGCGAAGGGGGTGTTGCGGCTGCGGGAGAACATCGAGGCGGCATCGACGACCCAGTGCGCTCCCGGGTCGACCAGCGTGAGGTTGGCCGGCTCGCCCACCAACAGGGGCCGTCCGTGGCCCTCGAGACGCCCGATGCGGGCTGGGGTCTCGCTCATCCGCCTAGCCACCTGCCGCCAGGTGAGCCGGCCGGTCTCGACCATCGTCTGCGCGACGACGGACAGCGCGGTCTCGAGGCCGGCCATCCCCATAGCGGCGGCCCCCCACTCGGTTTCCTTGTCCTCTAGAGCATGTGGGGCGTGGTCGGTGGCAACGCAGTCGATCGTGCCGTCCTCGAGACCGGCCCGGAGCGCGTCGATGTCGACCTGCGTGCGCAGCGGAGGGTTGACCTTGTACGTCGCGTCGTAGGTGTGCGCACAGTCGTCGGTCAGCAGCAGGTGGTGGGGGGTGACCTC
>JAYTHM010000319.1:0-4843 GCA_043732645.1 Frankiales bacterium | reverse complement strand
ATTTTTGTAGGATGCCACGACGTTCAATTTTGTGCCACACTCTTCAGTGTTCAGGCTCATGGCCGCCACTAGGGCGGCGCGGCCAAGACGTAGCCCAGCGAGCGAAGCGCCCTCCGGAACTCTAGTTCGTGCTCCATCGGCACAGCGAGGTGCTTGCTACCAACGGCCGAGCACAGCCGTCGGCACCGCCGATCACCGGCGATCAGCGCGGCCAGCGGGGCGTCGGCGCAATCAATCAGGTGGACCACACCAAGGCTGCGTACGCGGGAAGAGCGCCCGGCGATGTCGCGGATCAACGTCGTCACGCTGGAGGGCAGCACATGCCCTGCCTGCTGTTGGAGAAACTGCGTGAGCTCCTCCAGCACTCGGCCACGATCCAGGGCGGCGAGTACCGAGGTTGCGCTCAGTGACCAGACCCGGTCAGAGATGCGTTCCGCGTAGGCATTGAGCTGGAGCTCATCACCGGGGCACATCGCTCCGATGACGACGATGTCGAGGTTCGCCAGTACCTCCAGGGTGGGACCAACCGACGCCGGTTGGACGACCCGTTCGTAGCTGGGCGTCAGGCCCATGGCATACGCACCGAGGGCTGTGAGGCGGACGGCACGTAGGCCGTCGTATCGACTGAGCTGCTTCAGCTCGTCAGTGCCCCAGTTGTTGCGGAAGTCATCCCGAGCGCCTTCGGGGTCGGCGAAGGCTACGTCGAACAGCCCGAGGGCCGCGGCGTACTCGAACAGCAGGCACAGCACGTACCGCCCTTCCAGCACCGGCCAGTCGTGGAATCCGGCGTAGCCCAGGCTGCCGTACTGCGGCTCGGCGATGTACAGCTTCCACACGTCCCTGGCGACCGTCATGTCGCCCGCATGACGGCGCACCCGTGCGAACACCTCGTCCACGTCGAGCCACTCCCCCACCGGGCAAGAAGCCAACGCCTGTCCGACAGCCTGCCTGCGCGGCTTCACCGCGGTCAGGGCGCGGGCCGACCTCTGACCCTTGATCGCTTCGATCCGGCTCATCTCATCGATCAGGCCATGGCTGAGCCAGCGAGACCACAGCCTCCGCAGGGTCTGTTCGGCAGGACCCGTGAGGGCGGCCCGGCCACGACCGGTCAGCTGCAGCCGCCCGCCGGCCAACTCGGCCACACCACCCGCCTGGAGCAGCAGCGGCCAGGCGTAGGCGACGATCGGTTCCCGGTCGGAGAAGTCACCGTCGACCAGGGCCGCGGCCACCACGCCCACCGTGGCCGCGCTCGGACGGCTCGTCTTCTCGCTGCACCGCAGCCGACCCGCAGCACACTGCTGCAACACAACACGCAGGTTGCCCAGCGCTGCGACCTCCGTCAGCCGCACGGTCAGCCCGTCGCCGGCCGGGGAACCGTCCTCCGCGCTCGCGTCCATCATCGAAGACTCGCAGCGGCGACCGCAGCTCGAAGGTCGAGCGCGAGATCGCCGCGCAGCTCGACCACAACATCGCCGAGACCCCGCCACTGGGCCGCCCGGACGAGCTCTGCCGCCAGCGCCTCGGCGGTCTCCCCCACAACACCGCCCGCGCCCGCGCCTCGTTCCCGCCACGCGGCCAGCACCCGAAGCACGCCGGCCTTGCGGTCAGCCTTCACATCGACCCGGGCCCGGATCGCCTCCTCATGCAGGAACAGCAGGCAGTAGTAGCCGTAGACCCGCTTCGGTGCCGGGACGTAGATCTCGATGCGGTAGTCCACGTCCCACAAACGCTGGGTCCGAGACCGCTCCCACACCAGCGGGTCGAACGGGCTGAGCAACGCCGAGCGTTTCACCCACCGCGACCGCGCCACGTCAGCGCCCAGGTAGGCGACATCACGCCACCCCTCGACCCGGACCGGCAGCAGGGCACGGTCCTCCACCAACGAGGCCACAGCCGCCCGACCCTCCGCCGATCGCAAACGGAAGTAGTCCCGCAGATCACGCTCCGTCGCGACGCCATGCGCCCGAGCGGCGATCCGCACCAACTCCCGCTGAGCGTCCTCCCGCGTCGGTGTCGGCAACGCCAACACGGCAGCCGGAATCACCCGCTCGGTCACGTCATACAGCCGCTCGAACCCGCGCGTGCGATGAGCCGTCGTCAGGCGCCCCGACCAGAACAAATATTCCAAGCCCCGTTTGATGTCATCCCACGCCCACCAGCTGCCCTTGCCGCGCGGCACCTCTCGCAGCGCCCCAGCACCCGTCGGCCCCTGATCGGCGACCCGTCGGATCAGGTCAGCAACGAACTCAGGACGCTCCCGGAAGACCCGCAACGGACCTCCCCAGCCCTCCTCCAGTGCCTCCGCGCGGGCCATCCGCCAGCGCAGCAGCGGATGCAAGGCCATCGGCAGGTAGGACGCCTCGTGACCCCAGTACTCGAACAGCTCCCGCCGCCCAAAGGCCAGATCGTCCAGCAGCTCGGTCGGCCAGGGGCCGAGTCGGCTGAAGGCGGGCATCAGGTGCGCCCGCGCGAACACGTTCACCGAATCGATCTGCAACAACGACGTCCGACCCAGCACCCGCCGCAGGTGCCGCGCGTCCACCACCGCCGTCGGGACCCGATCATTGAAACCCTGCGCCGCCAAAGCAATCCGGCGCGCCTGCCCCAGCGTGAGATGCTCCAACGCAGCCACCCCCGCAGCCGGTCCATCCTCGAGACCTCTCATGCAACCGTGACCCCCCCACAAGTGGCAGACAACGCGGACGTTGGCTTCACGTCGTCCCAGCCCCACCAGCCACTCCTGCCGCGCGGTGCGTCCCGCAGCGCTCCGGCGCCGACCGGCCCGGAGTCCTCGACCCAGCGCGGCAGGTCCGCAACGAAGTCGGGGCGGTCGCGAGGCACCCGCAGCGGCCCGCCCCATCTGTCGTCGAGCGCCTCTGCCCGCGCCATCCGCCAGCGCACCAACGGATGCAGCCCCATCGGCAGGTACGACACATCGTGACCCCAATACTCGAACAGCTCCCGTCGACCGAAGCAGAGGTCGTCGAGCAGCGTCGTAGGCCACAGCCCGAACCGGCTGAACGCTGGCATCAGGTGCGCCCGCGTGCAAACGTTGACGCTGTCGATCTGCAGCAGGTGCGTCCGCCCCAGCACCCGCCGCAGGTGCCGTGCGTCGACCGCTTTAGCTGGTAGGGGGTCCGCGAACCCCTGGGCGGCGAGGCGATCCACCGCGCCTGGGCGAGCGAGAGGTAAGTCACACCCGGCATCCTGTCAGGCCGTCAGGCGGGGCAGCAGCGTCGGCGCCCTTGGTTCACATCGCGCGCCAGGGCATGATCCCAGGCATGTCCGACATCGCGGTACGCCTCGCGACGACTGCCGACGTCCGCGACGTCGAGTCGGTCCGGGTCCGGTCCTGGAAGCTCGCGTACCGAGGCCTGGTACCCGACGACTACCTCGACGCGCTGGCGGTCACCGACGAGCGGGTGCGACTTCGCGCTGCACTGCTGGACACCGCCGCCCGGACCTGGGTGGCGGTCGACGGCGAGGACGTCGTCGGGATGGCGGTCTGCGGGCCGTGCCGCGACGACGACCTGCCCGACGCCCTCGAGCTCGGCGCGCTCTACGTGCTGGCCTCCCACTGGGGCAGCGGCTCTGGCCACGCCCTGCTGACGGCTTGCGGACCGGTCGAGACCTTGTGGGTGCTCGCGGGCAACGCGAGGGCGCGGGTGTTCTACGAGCGGCACGGCTTCGCCCCCGACGGGACCAGCAAGGACCACCCCGACCTGGGCGCGGTCGACGTGCGGTATCGCAGGCCGCGGCTAGCCTGACCTGGTGGCAGATGTCAGCGTGCGTCCTGCCCGTCCGCAGGACGCCGAACCGATCGCGCACCTCCAGCTCCTGACCTGGAAGGCCGTGTATGGCGACCTGCTACCGGCCGCCGCCCTCGAGCTCCCGCTGGAGCAGGTTGCTGCTGTCTGGTTGAACGCGATCGAGGCCCCCCCCTCCCCCCGGCACCGGTTGCTCGTCGCCCTGGAGCAGACTGAGGTCGTCGCCTTCGCGGCGAGCGAACCGGCCAGCGACGACGATCTCGCGGCCGGTCCTTCTCACAGTGCAATTCCCGCTCCCGATTCCGATTCCGATCGCCCCCTCGCTCCCCCACTCGCTGCGGTCGAGCTGACGGCCTTTCTGATCGAGCCCCGCTGGGGCCGCCGCGGCCACGGCTCCCGGCTGCTGACCGCGTCTGTCGACCACTGGCGCGGCGACGGCTTCGCGACCGCAGTGCACTGGGCCTTCGAGGCCGACACCGTGGTCACGGGCTTCCTCCAGTCGGCCGGCTGGGGCTTCGACGGTTACGGCCGCGGACTCGATACCGGACCGCGGGTGGTCCCCCAGCGACGGCTGCACACCGACCTCGCTCAACTCCCCGACTCCGGCTACGTCAATGGAGGTGTGACGTAGCCGTGTTCGTTGGCCCATGTGCCGTTGCGGAGTTGGGTGGTTCGGTTGTGGTGGAGTTGGTGGTGGAGGGTTTGGCAGGTTCAGATGGTGTCGTTCGTGCTGGTGGTGCCGGTTATCGCTTTAGCGGGTGGGGTGGTGGCGTTCGAGTTGGACGAGGGGGTTGCCGGGGCGGCAGCAGGTCAGGCCGGCGCAGGCGCTGGTGGTCCTGCTGTGCCCGCGGCAACCCGTCGAGGTCGGTGAGGGCCTGCTCCGTGGGCAGCCGGCCGGGTCGGCCACCCGCAGTGCCACGACCGCCGCCTGCACCGCCTGCACCGCCTGCATCAACAGGCTCGGCGACGGCCGGCTGGGCGACGCAGGGCTCGGCACGAGCGGGCTGTCCCACACCCCCGGCATTGCCCACCGCACCGCCTCCATGCCACGCGCGCCACCAGCAGGCTCGGCCGGC
>JAYTHM010000318.1:0-4889 GCA_043732645.1 Frankiales bacterium | reverse complement strand
CCCCCGTCGTGGGGGTGTCGGCCACGCTCAGGTGCGGCAGCCCCGCCTCGGCCAGCGACAGCAGCGCCAGCCGGGACCGCGGGATCCCCACCAGCCCGGCGACGCCCTCCTGCAGCCTCGTGCCCCCGGACCTGACCATCGTCAGGACGGGCACCCGCTCTCGGATGGCGTGCCGGACGGCGGCGACGAGCGCCGTTGCGTCATCCTCTCCAAAGCTTCCCCCCTGTACGCCGAAGTCCCACAGCAGCGCCACCGGCCCAGGGGCGCCGGGGCTCCCGGCCAGCCGGTAGGCCCGCACCGACGGCTGCGGGTGGTAGTTCGGCCAGCGGGCGGGGTTGCGTCGGGCCAGGCGGACGTCCAGGAAGGAGGCCCCGGCCAGCAGGGGCTCACGCCAGTCGGTGGTCACGGGCGCGTACTCTCCCACCGCAGCATCTGCTCGCCTGAAGGAGGACCCCCGTGACCGGCCGAGTGCGTGTCGTCGTCGCCAAGCCCGGCCTCGACGGCCACGACCGCGGGGCCAAGGTCGTCGCCCGCGCGCTGCGTGACGCCGGCATGGAGGTCATCTACACCGGCCTGCACCAGACGCCCGAGCAGATCGTGGAGACCACCATCCAGGAGGACGCGGACTGCGTCGGGCTGTCGGTCCTGTCCGGGGCCCACCTCACGCTGATGCCGAAGGTCGTCGAGCTGCTCCGGGCCCGCGGCGCGGACGACGTCGTCGTCTTCGGCGGTGGGATCATCCCCGAGGACGACGTTGCCATCCTCGAGGCCGCCGGCGTGACCAAGATCTTCACCGCCGGAGCGTCCCCCAGCGCCATCGTCGAGTGGGTCCGCGCCAACGTTGGCACCCCTGCCTGACCGACCCCCGCCTGATCGCGTCGGCAAGGTGTTCTGCCGCACGCGGACGGCCGTGAGCGGGCGCCCGAACACCCGGATCGCCTCCAGTGAGGCAGTGACTCCAGCCCGCGTGTCACCACCCGCGCCGAGCTCTGCCGATCGGTGGAGGAGGGTGTGCGAGCCGTCACAGCGGTGTGACGGCGAGAAGGCCCGTGTGTGAGGGTTACATGTCGGTGGCTACGCTCGGCTGGGCCTCAAGCCGGCCCCGCAGACAACGAGACAGGACCCCTCAGTGGACCTCATGGAGTACCAGGCGAAGGAGCTCTTCGCCAAGCACGGCGTCCCCGTGCTCCCCGGCGACACGGTCGACACGGCAGAGGCCGCGCGCGCCGTCGCCGAGAGCATCGGCAAGCCCGTCGTCGTCAAGGCGCAGGTCAAGACCGGCGGCCGCGGCAAGGCCGGTGGGGTCAAGCTGGCTGAGACGCCCGACGAGGCTGTCGCCCGGGCCACCGACATCCTTGGCTTGAACATCAAGGGTCACATCGTGCACAAGGTCCTCGTGACCGAGGCGAGTGACATCGACAAGGAGTTCTACGTCTCCTTCTTGCTGGACCGGGCCAACCGCACCTACCTGGCGATGGCGTCCGTCGAGGGCGGCATGGAGATCGAGGAGCTCGCGGTCGAGCGCCCGGAGGCCCTCGCCCGGATCGCCGTCGACGCGATCACCGGCTGCGACCAGGCCAAGGCTGACGAGATCGTCGCCGCGGCAGGCTTCCCGGCCGACGTCGCCGCCGACGTCGCCTCGGTGCTCGTGTCGCTGTGGAAGGTCTTCGCCGAGGAGGAATGCACCCTCGTCGAGGTCAACCCGCTCGTGAAGACCCCGGACGGCCGCATCGTCGCCCTCGACGGCAAGGTCACCCTCGACGCCAACGCCGAGTTCCGCCACGAGGCTGTCTTCACCGCCTACGCCGACGTCGTGGCCGAGGACGACCTCGAGGGCCGGGCGAAGAAGAAGAACCTGAACTACGTCAAGCTCGACGGGCAGGTCGGCATCATCGGCAACGGCGCGGGCCTGGTCATGAGCACCCTCGACGTCGTCGCCTACGCCGGTGAGGCGCACGGCGGTGTCAAGCCCGCCAACTTCCTCGACATCGGCGGTGGCGCCTCGGCACAGGTCATGGCCGATGGGCTGGAGATCATCTTGTCGGACCCGGACGTGAAGTCGGTCTTCGTCAACGTCTTCGGTGGGATCACCTCCTGCGACGCGGTCGCGGACGGCATCGTGCAGGCGCTGGCGATGCTCGGTGACAACGAGACCAAGCCTCTGGTGGTCCGCCTGGACGGCAACAACGTGGAGGAAGGGCACCGCATCCTCGCGGAAGCCGCCCATCCTCTTGTCACCGTCGTCGACACCATGGACGGTGCGGCCGACAAGGCCGCCGAGCTGGCAGGGGCGAAGTAAATGGCCATCTTCTTGACCGCTGAGAGCAAGGTCATCGTCCAGGGCATCACCGGCGCGGAGGGCACTAAGCACACCCGTCGCATGGTTGTCTCCGGCACCAACGTCGTCGGTGGCGTCAACCCCAAGAAGGCCGGCAGTGACGTGGACGGCATCCCCGTCTTCGCCACCGTCGCCGAGGCAATGGCCGCGACCGGCGCCGACGTCACGGTGATCTTCGTGCCACCGGCGTTCGCCAAGGGCGCCGTCGTCGAGGCGATCGACGCGGGCATCGGCCTGGCCGTCGTCATCACCGAAGGCATCCCGGTGCAGGACTCCGCCTGGTTCTGGGCCTACGCCCAGCAACAACGCGCCCAGGGCAGGTCCACCCGGATCATCGGCCCGAACTGCCCGGGCCTGATCAGCCCCGGTGCATCCAACGCGGGCATCATCCCGGCGACCATTGCGCCGATCCCGGGCAAGATCGGTTTGGTCAGCAAGTCCGGCACCTTGACGTACCAGATGATGTACGAGCTGCGTGACTTCGGCTTCACCACGGCCGTCGGCATCGGTGGCGACCCCGTCATCGGCACCACACACATCGACTGCCTCGAGGCTTTCGAGGCCGACCCCGAGACCGTCGCGATCGTCATGATCGGCGAGATCGGCGGTGACGCCGAGGAGCGTGCGGCGGACTACATCAAGGCGCACGTGACCAAGCCGGTCGTCGGCTACGTCGCCGGCTTCACCGCTCCCGAGGGCAAGACGATGGGCCACGCCGGCGCCATCGTCAGCGGCTCGTCGGGCACGGCGCAAGCCAAGCAGGAAGCCCTCGAGGCCGCCGGGGTCAAGGTCGGCAAGACGCCGTCCGCGACCGCTGCCCTGATGCGCGAGATCATGCAGAGCCTCTGACAGAGCTCTGACAGCCGGTACGACGAGGCCCGCGCTCCCGTAAGGGGATGCGGGTCTCGTCGTACCGGGGGATCAAGCCGCGAGGTAAGGCGCCCAGGTCGGGTGTCCGCGGTGCAGGGCGGCCAGGACCTGCACGCGGGTCGGCACGATCGGCGTGACCGGCGGCCAGCCGAGCTCCGACAGCAGCCGGTCACCCTTGACGCCGTTGCAGCCCTTGCCCCGGCGCGTCGACTGGCAGGACGCGACCACGTTGGACCACACGTTGGGCGGCCCGACCGACTGGGACACCGGGACGACGTGGTCGACGCTGTCCGCCTTGGCACGCCCGCAGTAGGCACAGAGGTAGCCGTAGACAGCGAGGACGGCCCGCTTCGTGACGGGCGCCTGGTGGCGGGGCACCACGGCGAACCGGACGAGCCGCACGACCGTCGGCTCGGCAACCGAGGTGCTGGGGGAGTGCAGAACCCGACCGGTCGTCTCGAGCGTCACGACCCGGCCGGACAGGACCAGCGTCACGGCCCTGCCCAGGTCGATGACACACAGCGGCTCGTGAGAGGCGTTGAGGACCAGCACATCGTCCATGTCCTCACCTTCCTCCTGCCGAGCCCATCGCGCACACACGCGACGCCGCGTCTTGGTAGGTGGGAGCTCCAGGCAGGAGCGCACCGGGTCATCACGTCGTCACCTTCGCTGCGCGAACGCCCTCGGTCAAAGCAGTTTCGGCGTGGTGCCCGTGATCAAGGGTGGTGGGCTGGGACAGTCGGAAGCTCATGACCGTGACCACGAGCAAGCCCGTCCCCGCCGGAGCCGCCCGCCCGCCGCGGAGCCGGCCCGCTGGTCCTGAGCTGCGTCCCGCCCCCAACGTGCTGGTGCCGGGCCTGGTCGCGGCAGCGTGGGCGGTGGGGGCCGGACTGGTCGCTTTCGCCGTACCCGTGCTGCTGGCCTGGGCGAGTGACGGGCGCTCCGGGGCGGGGGCGGCCGAGGCGACCCGCACCGCCGGTCAGCTCTGGCTGCTGGCCCACGGAACTGCGCTGGCGCTGTCCGGGGGGACCGTCGGGCTGACGCCCCTCGGGCTGGTCGCGCTGCCGCTGCTGCTGCTACACCGGGCCGGTCGGCACGGCGCCCGGACCGTCGGCGTGCGTTACTTCAAGGAGGGCGGCCAGCTGCTGGTCGGCATGGCGTTGCCCTACGCCCTCGCCGCCGCCGTTGTCTCCGCCCTGGCCGCGACGAAGGCGGTCCGCCCCGATGCGCCCCGGGCCTTGCTGGGTGCGCTGCTGGTGGCCGCGCTCGGCGCCGGGTCGGGGATCGTGCGCGAGGCCGGCCTGTTGCCCGCCGATCAGCTGCCGGACCGCGTCTGTGGTCTCGCCCGGGCGACAACGGCGTCGGTGGGGGTACTGCTGGCCGGCGGGGCCCTGGTCGTTGGCGTCAGCCTTGCGGTGCATGGCGGACGCGCGACCGCCCTTGCCGGCACTACCCACCCCGGGCTGGTCGGTGGCCTGGGCCTGCTCGTGCTCGGCCTGTCCCTGGTGCCCAACGCCACCGTGTGGGGGCTGAGCTTCGTCACCGGCCCCGGCTTCGCCGTCGGCGTCGGTACGTCGGTCGGGCCCCTGTCGACCACCCTCGGCCCGGTGCCGGCGTTCCCGCTGCTGGCTGCCCTGCCCAGCGGCGACGTACCGGTGTGGGTTGGGGCGCTGCTGCTCCT
>JAYTHM010000317.1:0-14946 GCA_043732645.1 Frankiales bacterium | reverse complement strand
TACGACGTTTCTCGCACCTTTGGCGGAGTTTAGCAAGGGTTTTCGTCGCCGATCCACATCTGTGACACGGGCTCCGTCGCCGATCCGCTTCTGGACCGCGTGTGTCACCAGCCGCACAGGAGCACCTCAGCAACGCGATCGACGAAGAAGTCGGCGCCTTCGACGGTCAGGCACATGGGCGGCTTGACCTTCAGCACGTTGAGCCGCTCGCCAGTGGCCTGAAGCACCACTCCGAGCTCGAGCAGCCGCTCACAGATCGCAGCTGTCTCCTCGGTGGCCGGCTCCAGGGTGACGCGGTCGCGTACCAGCTCGACGCCGACGTACAGCCCGAGTCCGTGCACCGCGCCGATCAGCTCCACCTCGAGGGCGAGATCCTCAAAGCGCCGTCGCAGGTGGGCGCCGACGACCGCCGCCCGCTCCTGTAGGCATTCCTGCTCGATCACGTCGAGCACCGCCATCCCGATCGCACAGCTCACCGGGCTGCCCCCTGCGGAGGAGAAGAAGTAGCCGTTGCGCCCGAACTCCTCGGCGACGTCCCGCCGCGTGATCACCGCTCCCAGCGGGTGGCCGTTGCCCATGGCCTTGGCGACAGTCACCAGGTCGGGCACCACCCCTTGTTGCTCGAAGCCCCAGAACGAGCTCCCGAGCCGGCCGTAGCCGACCTGGACCTCGTCGGCCACACACAACCCCCCGGCGGCGCGCACCGTGCGGTAGAGCATCGACAGGTAGCCGTCCGGGAGGGCAATGCCACCGGCGTTGCCGTAGACCGCCTCGCAGATGAAGGCCCCGGGCGGGCGGCCCGCTGTCACCATGCGGGCCACCTCGCCGCAGGCCTGCTCGAGGTAGGCGTCGCCGGCATCGGGACCTCGGAACAGACCGCGATACGGGTTCGGAGCCGGCAGCGGGTGGACCCAGTCCGGCCGGGTCGACAACGCCTGCGGGTTGTCGGCGACGGAGGTCGAGATCGCGTCGGAGGCAGTCGTCCAGCCGTGGTAGCCCTCTGCCAGACAAAGCACGTCCGGCCGGCCCGTGAACGACTGCGCGAGGCGCAGCGCGAGGTCAACCGCTTCCGAACCGCTGTTGACCAGGAAGACGGTGTCGAGCTGGTCGGGAAGCAGCGCAGCCAGCCGCTCGGAGAAGTCGGCGACGGCAGCGTAGTGGAACCGCGAGTTCGTGTTGAGCAGGTCCCACTGCCGGGCCGCGGCGTGGGTCACTCGTGGGTGCGCGTGACCCACGGAGGCGACATTATTGACGGCGTCGAGGTAGCTGCGTGCCGAGGTGTCGAACAGGTGGTGCCGCCAGCCGCGTTCGATCCTGGGCGGGGCGGCGTAGTAGTGCTCCTGGACGTCGGCAAACGCGCGGTGCCGCCGGGCCAGCAGCTCCTCAGGCGACACAGGTTCGGGTCTGGCCAAGTCGACATCCAGCCCGAGCAGCGGTGACGGGTCAGGACAAACCGTCTGCCATGCGGCCGCCTCTTCCGGTCGCGCGAAAGCGGGGGGCAGCAGACCCGGCACCGTGCACAGCTGCACGGTGAGGCGACCACCGCTAACAAGACCTAGCGGCGATCCCTCGGCCACGTCGGTGGGTACCGCCTCGAGGCCGGACATGTGGAGCTCCAGGCCGTTTCCCGTGAGGACCCAGCCGGCATCAACGACTCGAAGCAGCCCCGCGAAGGGCGCCGACACCGGCGTCCCGTCGGGGCAGGAGACGTCCACGCCGAGGGCTACCGTGGCCGGTGCGAGGCGGCTGTAGAGGCGGGTGCGCGTGATTCGGGCCTCCCCCCACCTCGTCACTGTCACCCTGGAAGCAGCGGCCTGCTGCTCAGCCCCAGGCTCCAGCCACGAGCCGTCGTGCATGGCCTCAGTGGTGACGGAGAGGTCGAGCAGATCAGCAGGCAGCCGTGGCAGCAACGAAACACCACCGATCTGAGTGCGCTGCACCGGCCGGCCAAGGGCGTCGCGGATAGCCGCGGTCGCGACCTCGACGGGCAAAGCGACTGCTGCAGCCAGCATCCGCCACTCGCGGTCCTGCGCCTCGATGGCGTAGTCGTTGCCCGGGTCAATAACACCCTGGTGCACGCCACTGGCGACGAGGACCGCGGCGCGAGCGACGACCGCGGGCCACAGCGCCTGGATCTCCTCGTCCGTCAGCGGGAGGCGGGCAGCGTAGGCGCGGATCGCGGGCAAGACGGTGAGGGGGCGCTCGGGGTCGTGATGCAGCACGGAGGCGACCGTCGCCGCCAGATCGCCCACCACCCAACCAAGCCCCACGTCACCGAAGTCGATGACGCCCTGCGGCACCGGCCGGCCGTCTGGCCCGCGACCGCAGACGACGTTGTCGTCGGTGACGTCGCCGTGCACGGGCTGGACGCGCAGACCAGAGGCCAGCGTGTCCAGCCGGTCGCTGGCCGAACCGACAGCCTCGAGCAGCGACGTACGCCGGCCGGCGTCGGGCAGGTGCGGGGCAAGCAGGGTGCACACCTCGCGAGCACGACGAACGTCCCACTGCAGCCCGCGCACCAGCCCCGGCGCCTGCAGGTCGGCGAGCGCCGCGGCCACAGCCCCGGCGAGGTCGCCGAGCGCGGCGACCACCACGGGAGCCAGGTGGCGATGCTGTGCCAGGGGGACCCCTTCAACGAAGGTCAGCAGCCGTGCCCGGAGCGGCCCGTCCGGGCCCTTGAAACGGGCCACGGTGCTGCCGTCGCGAGCCGGGGCGCTACGCGGCACGACCAGGTCAGGGGCCCGTGCGGCGAGGTGCGCCAAGGCAGCATCCTGCGCGGTCAGCTCCAGATCCGAGAACGCCGGGTTGGCCACCTTCAGGACGAACCGGCCACGGGGACTGCGGACCTCGAAGTTGCGGTCCTGCTGACTGCCGAGCTCGCGCACCGAGCCGTCGACGCCGAAGTGCTCGGCGGCAACGGCCGCTGCCAGCTCCGCCGTCACCTGGGGACGGGCGAGCTGCGGGGCTAGCAGGAAGTCGTGCGGCACGCCCGTCACACCTCCGGCGCGGGGTGCACCCGCCGCCAGGCTGCCGACCCGGATCATGCCGGTGTCGTCGAGGTGGTTCACCCGCGCCGAACCCGACGTGTAGGCCACCAGTGCTGTGCCGAGGACCAGCCGCTGCTCGGGCAGGAAGACCACACCGGGCCGCCAGCGGGCAGCAGGTCGGGAGCGGTCATGCGTTGCGCGGGAAGCCGAGGTCGATGCCCCCGCTCTCCGGATCCGGCCACCGGGTGGTCACGACCTTGCCACGCGTGTAGAAGTGCACGCCCTCCGTCCCGTGGGCGTGGGTGTCGCCGAACAGCGACGACTTCCAGCCGCCGAATGAGTAGTAGGCCATCGGTACCGGTATGGGCACGTTGACCCCGACCATCCCGACCTCGACCTCCCCGACGAACCGCCGCGCCGCCCCACCGTCACGGGTGAACAGCGCCGTGCCATTGCCGTACGCGTTGCTGTTCACGAGCGCTAAGGCAGCGTCGTACGACGGCACCCGCAGGACCGACAGGACCGGACCGAACACCTCGTCGCGGTAGACCGACATCGTCGTCGTCACGCCGTCGACCAGCGTCGGACCGAGCCAGAAGCCACCGGCGTCGCCGTCCGGCTCGACCTCACGGCCGTCGACGGCCAGGATCGCGCCGTCAGCTTCCGCGGCATCGACGTAGCCTGCCACCCGGTCGCGGTGCTCGCGGGTCACGAGCGGCCCCATGTCACAGCCGCGCCGACCATCGCCGGTGCGCAGTCCCGCCAGCCGCTTGGCGATCAGCGGAAGCAGCGCGTCCCCGACCGGATCGACGACGACAAGGGCGGAGATGGCCATGCAGCGCTCCCCCGCCGAGCCGAAGCCGGCGTTGACTGCCGCGTCGGCCGCCAGCTCGAGGTCTGCGTCAGGCAGCACCACCATGTGGTTCTTGGCACCGCCCAGAGCCTGCACGCGCTTGCCGGCAGCCGAGGCGGTGGCGTGCACATGCTGCGCGACCGGGGTCGAACCGACGAACGAGACGGCGCGCACGTCCGGGTGCTCGAGGAGCCGATCGACGGCGACACGGTCTCCCTGTATGACGTTGAAGACGCCGTCCGGCAGGCCTGCGTCGCGCCACAGCTGCGCGAGCAGCAAGGACACCGAGGGGTCCTTCTCGCTGGGCTTGAGCACGACGGTGTTGCCGCAGGCGATCGCCAGGGGGAAAAACCACATCGGCACCATCGCCGGGAAGTTGAACGGCGAGATGACAGCGACTACCCCGAGCGGCTGCCGCAGCGAGTGCACATCGACGCCGGTTGACACGCTCTCGGAGTAGCCACCCTTGAGCAGGTGCGGGATGCCGCAGGCGAACTCCACGACCTCGAGACCGCGCGCGACCTCTCCGGCCGCGTCGCTGAGCACCTTGCCGTGCTCGGCGGTGATCGCCGCGGCCAAATCGTGGACGCGCGAGGCGAGCAGCTCGCGGAAGCTGAACAACACGGCGGTGCGTCGGGACAGCGAGGTGTGCCGCCACTGCGCGAAGGCATCCGTGGCTGCCGCGACCGCCGCATCGACGTCTGCCACCGACGCCAGGTCGACCCGACCGGTGACCTGCCCTGTGGCCGGGTCGGTGACGTCGGCGGTGCGGTCAGCGAGCCCGTCCCAGGGCTTGCCGCCGATCCAGTGGGACAGGCGTGTGGTCATGAGCGGATCTCACTGTCGACGAACTCCAAGGCGGTGCACAGCAGTGCAAGGCCCTCGTCGGCCTCCTCGGCGCTCAGGACCAGTGGCGGTGCAATCCGCAGCACGTTGCCGTAGAGACCACCCTTGCCGATCAGCAGGCCGAGCCGCTTGGTGTGCTCCATGACGCGCGCAGCGGCCGAAGGGTCCGGTGCGTAGCCGTCAGGGCCGACGAGCTCGACCCCGATCATCAACCCCTTGCCGCGCACCTCACCGATGATGGGGCAGCGGCTCGCGAGGTCCCGCAGGCCGGACAGAAGCTGGTTGCCGAGCTTTGCGGCGTTGGCCTGCAGGTCCCGCGACAAGATCACGTCGAGAACCGCGGCGGCGGCGACGGTCGAGACGGGGTTGCCGCCGAACGTCGAGATGGAGTTGGCGCCCAGGCAGTCCATCAGGTCAGCACGGGCGACGACACCGCCGATCGCGTAGCCGCCGCCGAGACCCTTGGCGAACGTCATTGCGTCGGGGATGACGCCGTGGGCGCCCATGCCCCAGAAGTGCTCGCCCGTGCGCCCCCAGCCGGTCTGCACCTCGTCGGAGATGAGCAGGATGCCGCGCTCGGTCAGGACTTCCTGGTAGGCCGCGAACAGCCCGTCCGGTGGGACTGCGAACCCGCCAACTCCCTGGATCGGCTCAGCGATCATGCAGGCGACGTCACCTGCGGTCGTGGTGTCGAGCAGCTCGCGCAGGTCAGTGACGCAGGCCCGCACGTAGGCCGCGTCGTCGAGGTCCCGGAACGAGCTGCGGAACCGGTAGCCGCCCTGGGCGTAGGTCACCTGCAGTGGTGACAGGCTCGACGCAGACCAGCTCCTGTTGCCGGTGACCGCAGTGGTCGCGAACGTCCGACCGTGGTAGCTGTTCCGCAGCGCGATCACCGAGCTGCTGCGGCGGTACGACGTTGCCAGCAGGAGGGCAGCCTCGTTCGCCTCGGTCCCGGACGAGGTGAAGAAGACCTTTGCGTCCGGGATCCCCGACAGGGCAGCGATGCGCTCGGCGAGCTCCACCTGTGCACGGAGGAGGTAGAGCGTGGAGGTGTGCACCACCCCGGTACCGACCTGGCTCAGGACGGCGTCACGCAGCTCGGGCAGGTCGTAGCCCACCAGGTTGGTGAGGATGCCGGCGAAGAAGTCCAGGTAGCTCGTTCCCTCACCGTCGACGACGCGACAGCCCGAGCCGGACACGATCTCGATGGGCTCGTCGTAGTAGGTGGCCAGCCAGGACGGCATGACGTTGCGGTGGCGGGAGAGCAGCTCTGCTGAGCTCATGGGACGTGCCCTTCTTTAGTCGTCACGAGTCGAAGCCCAGTCCAAGCCGGTCCATGGCCCGCAGCCACAGGTCGCGATGTCCACCTCGAGCATCGGCACGAGCCAGCGAACGGCGGGTGAGGCTGATCCCGGCCCAGCGCAGCGGCTCGGGTGGAAACGGCAGCGGCTTGGAGGTGACCAGCGCTGTGCTGGTGCGCTCGGTCTCCCGACCGTCCAGCAGGTCCAGTGCTGCGGCGGCGGCGAACCGGGACGCCCCGACGCCAAGTCCGGTGTAGCCGAGTGCGTAGGACACTCGGCCGCCCAGGGCTGCGCCGACGAACGGGAAGAACCTGGTGCAGGTGTCAATCGCTCCACCCCACGCGTGGCTGAAGCGCACGCCCCCCAGTTGGGGGAACGTCACAAGCAGGTGCTGCGCGAGAAGCGCGGCGGTGGGGGGGTGGCTGTCGTGCCTGGGGTCGACCCGACCGGCGTACGGGTAGACGGCGTCGTAGCCGCCGAACAGGAGCCGGTCGTCCTGGGTGAGGCGGTAGTAGTGGAACAGGTTGCCGCCGTCACCGATGCCCTGTCGGTTTCGCCATCCGAGCGACGAGCGCTGCTCTGGCGTCAGGGGCTCGGTCATGAGCGCGTAGTCGTAGACGGGGACGGTGTACAGCCGCAGCCTTCGCAGCAGCGAGGGGAAGGCGTTCGTCGCCAGCAGGACCCGCTGAGCTGTCACCGACCCGGCCGGGGTGCGCACCGAGACACCCGCGCCGGAGCTGGCCAGTCCGGATGCCGGGGAGCCCTCGAACAGACGGACGCCGACGCTCAGGCACGCAGCGCGCAAGCCCCACACGAGCCGCGCTGGGTCAACCATCGCCACGGCGTCGCGCAGCCACACACCACCGAGGTACGTCGGTGAGTGCACCTCGGCGTAAAGGGCCTCACGATCGAGCAGGACCGCGTCGCCGCCGGTCTCTTGTGCCAGCCGTGCGGTCTGCGCCACGCCCTCCAGCTGCCAGGGCTCGACGGCGACGTCGAGCTCACCGGTGCGCTCCCAGCCGCAGTCGATGCCGTACCGCTCGAGTGTGCGCTCGATGCCCACGAGGTTGGCGCGACCCAGCGCCTCGAGACGCCCCAGGTCATCGGGACACCGGTCGGCGCCGTTGCCGAGCCCGTGCGTCAGGCTGGCCGCGCAGAAGCCGCCGTTGCGGCCCGAGGCAGCGTCGCCGCACGCAGTCGCCTCAAGCAGCACGACGTCCCGACCCGGGTCGGCTTCCTTGGCGAGCAGCGCAGCCCACAGCCCGGTGTAGCCCCCACCGATGACGAGCAGGTCCGCCCGCGTCGCACCCTCATGTGCTGCCACCGGCTCCGGCCGGTCGGGCGAGTCGAGCCAGAAGCTGAGAGGACTGGCCTCGGCCACCAGGGAGGTCACTGGGTGCGACGCCGGGCGGAGAGCTGTCCTATGCCAACCGCCAACAGCGCCACCAGGAACATCACCGTGCCGATGACATTGATCTGCACCGGTGTGCCCCTGCTCGCGGCACCGTAGACGTACATCGGGAAGGTCACCGAACTCGCCGAGGCGTTGAAGTTGGTGATGATGTAATCGTCGAACGAGAGCGCGAACGCCAGCAGCGCACCTGCCGCGATACCAGGCGCGACCAGTGGCAGTGTGACGCGGAAGAACGTCTGCCGCTCGTTGGCGTAGAGGTCCATGGCTGCCTGCTCGAGCCGAGGGTCGAGCCCGGCGATCCGTGCCTTGACCGTCACGATGACAAAGCTGATGTCGAACATGACGTGGGCGATCAGGATTGTGGTCGCACCAAGCGGGAACCGCAGGTTGACGAACAGCGTAAGCAGGGACGAGCCCATCACGACCTCGGGCGTCGCCATCGGCAGGAAGATCAGCAGGTTGGTCGCGGAGCGCCCCCGGAAGCGGTGGCGGGCGAGGGCGAAGGCCGCCAGCGTCCCCAGGGTGGTGGAGAGCAGGGTCGCGAGCAATCCGATTTTGAGACTCAGCCCCAGGGCGGAGCACATCCCGGGCGCGGCGCAGGGGTGCAACCACGCGTCGAAGGAGAAGTGCTGCCAGGTGTAGTTGAACCGCCCGGCCGGCCGGTTGAAGCTGAACAGCACAACCACCGCGTTGGGCAGCAGCATGTAGACAAAGGCCAGTCCGGCGATCAGTGCGATGAGGTGCTCGCGTACCCATGCCAGGGGGCTGCGGCGGCGGCGCACCGTCACAAGAGAAGACTGCCGCGGCGCGTCGAGGACAGCGGTCACAGCAGCTCCTCCGTGCCGGCGCGGCGGACGTAGGCGGCGACCAGCAGCACGATGGTGAGCATGAGCACGACAGAGAGCGCCGCCGCCGTCGGGTAGTCAAGGACGCGCAGGAACTGCCCAGCGACCACCTGCCCGATCATGGTGGTGCGAGGGCTGCCGAGTAGCTGCGCGTTTATGTAGTCACCGGCTGCCGGGATGAAGGTCAGCAGCGTGCCAGCGACGACGCCGGGCATCGACAGCGGAACGGTCACCTTGCGGAAGCCGGTCCACGGCGAGGCGTACAGGTCGCTGGCCGCCTCGTGCAGCCGACCGTCGATCCGCTCCAGGCTGGCATAAAGCGGCAGGGTCATGAACGGCAGAAAGTTGTAGGTCAGCCCTGTGACGACCGACAGCCGGGTGCCAAGGAGCTGGTCGTTGTCGATGAGGCGCAGGCCACGCAGGAGCGACAGGACGTGCAGCTGCCGCAGGATCTGGGTCAGCGGTCCGTCCGAGGACAGGATCGTTTGCCAGGCCAGCGTGCGGATGAGGAAGCTGGTGAAGAACGGTGCGATCACGAGCACCAGCAGCACGTTCTTCCAGCGCCCCGACTTGAAGGCGATCGCGTAGGACAACGGGTAGGCGATCAGCAGGGCCAGCATCGTGGCGACGGCCGCGTACAGCAGCGACCGAACGAGCTGCACGTGATAGGCGTCGAGAACGTCGACGTAGGTCCCCCAGTGCCATGTGAAGGCGTAGCCCTGCTCAAGCGAACCAGTCTGTAACGACTGTGAAACCAGCGCCGCAATCGGCGCGAGAAAAAACAGCAGGAGCCAGACCCCGCCGGGCAGCAGCAGGAGGTAGGGCGTGGAGCGCTTGGCGCCGGCAGTACGTGCCTCATCAGGACCCGAGGCGCCCTGTACCGGGTCTTGGACGAGAACGGTCACGACGTCGGCTCGGTGTCGGGCAGCGGCAGCACCCGCTCTTCACCTGCGTGGGCGTCCTGCGAGGCGTCGAGGCCAAACCCGTGGTCGGAGGTCCAAGTGACGGTGACCTGCTGGCCGGGCCGCAACGGGGCGGAGCCGTCGTTCTGCTGCACAACGGTCAGCTCCTGCCCCCAGGGCATCCGGACCAGGTAGTGCGTCGCCACACCGGTGAAGGACGCGTCCGTGACGACGCCATCGAGGCAGTTGCCGGCGGCTCCCGCCGTCGTGACCCGCAGCTTCTCCGGGCGGACTCCGAGCCACAGGCGGCCCTGTGCGACCGCAGATCGCGACCGGGCCAGCACCACCCTGTGGCCCCGGACATCGAGCAGCAGGTCCTCTCCCTCGATTCCCGTGACGGTTGCCTCGAGCAAATTCGACTGCCCCAGGAAGTTGGCGGCAAACGTGGTGGCCGGCCGCTCGTAGAGCTCGGCCGGCGCTCCGAGCTGCTCGATCCGGCCGCCGTTCATGACCGCGATAGTGTCGGCCATTGTCATGGCCTCTTCCTGGTCGTGCGTGACGTGCACGAAGGTGAGGCCCACCTCGGTCTGGATCCGCTTGAGCTCGATCTGCATCTGCCTGCGCAGCTTGAGGTCCAGGGCGCCGAGGGGCTCGTCCAGCAGCAGCACCTCCGGCTTGTTGACGATCGCGCGGGCCAGCGCGACGCGCTGCTGCTGGCCTCCTGAGAGCTGACCGGGTTTCCGCTTGGCCAGAGACGACAGCTGTACGAGCTCGAGCACCTCCTCGACGTCCTTGCGCACGGACGCGGAGCGCCGTCGCCGCAGGCCGAAGGCGACGTTCTCGAAGACGTCGAGATGTGGGAACAGCGCGTAGCTCTGGAAGACCGTGTTCACCGGCCGCCGGTAGGGCCGGGTACCCGTGATGTCCACGTTGCCCAGGAGCAGCTGTCCGGTCGTCGGCTGCTCCAGCCCGGCGACCATACGCAGGGTAGTCGTCTTACCGCATCCCGAGGGCCCGAGCAGCGCGAAGAACGACCCCTGCGGAACAGTGAGGTCCAGGTCGTCGACAGCCGTGAAGCCACCGAAGCGCTTGGTGACCCCGACCAGCCGCAGCCCTCCATCCGGCGCTGTCGCCGGCGAGGACGGTGCTTCGGTTGACACCGGTGCGGTAGCGATTGCCATCGTTCCTAGGCTCCGATGAGGGCCTGGAAGGCCTTGTTGTAGCGGGTTTCCTCAGCTTCGGTCAGGCCCTTGAAGCCATGCGATGTGGCCAGCACCTCAGGAGATGGGAAGATAAGCGGGTTCTTTGCAACTTTGGGGTCGGACGCCAGCAGAACCTCCCTCGAGCCCTTTACCGGCGAGATGTAGTTGACGTGATCCTCGACGGTCGCCATCACCTTCGGGTCGTAGTAGTAGTTGATCACCTTCTCGGCGTTGGTCTTGTGCTTGGCCTGGTTGGGGATGACGAAGTTGTCCGACCAGAGCATGTGCCCGGTCGACGGGAGCACGTAGCCGAGCGCCGGGTTGTCAGCCTTTAGCTGGACGATGTCACCGGTCCAGGCCAAGCAGGCCGCGGTGTCACCTGAGGCCAGGGGCTTGCCGTACTCGTTGCCCGTGAACCCGCGCAGCTGGCCGGAGTCCTTAGCCGACTTCAGCGCTGCCAGCGCGGCGTCGAAGTCGGCGTCAGTGAACGACGCCGGGTCCTTGCCCTGGGCGAGCATGACCATGCCGACGGAGTCACGCATCTCGGTCAGCAGCGTGACCTTGCCCTTGAGGGTCTTGTCGGTCAGTAGCTGGTCGATGGACGTCACCTTCTTGCCACCGGTGGACTTGGGGTTGTAGGCGATCCCGGTAAAGCCGCTCTGCCACGGCAGGGAGTAGACCCGGCCCTTGTCGAAGGGCACGTTCATCAGGTCCGACTCGAGGTTGGCGGCGTTGGGGATGTTGCCCTTGTCAAGCTCCTGCACCCAACCGAGCCGCATCAGCCGGGCGACCATCCAGTCGGTGCTGCACCACACGTCGCGCCCGGTGTCCTGAGCTGCCGACAACTGTGGCTTGACCTTGGCGAAGAACTCATCGTTGTCGTTGTAATCCTCGGTGTAGTTCACTTTGATTCCGGTGCTCTTGAAGAACGCGTCCAGCGTCGGGTGCCCCTTGGTCTTGTCGTTGATGTCGATGTACTCGGGCCAGTTCGACCAGTTCACCAGCAGCTCTGTGCTCGACAGGTCCTTCGCGGCGCGCGACTTGGCGGACGACGACGCCTTGGAGGTTCCACTTGTCCCGCAGGCGGCCAGTAGGCCGCCGAAGGCGACCGCTCCGGCTCCCTGGAACAGGGTTCGCCGAGTGAGAGTGCCGCGCAGGAGCGGGGCAGAAACAAGCGGTTCGCGGTCCATGTGTGTCCTTCCGTTGCCGCCGAGGCGGTGTTGTGGGGGAGGTGGGGATAGGGGTGCGATCAGGGGCGGGGGAACGAGAAGACGGTGCGGTGCCACGTCTTGTGGGCTGTGGCCATACGATCACGCATCACATGTTTCGCCACGGTGTCGTCCTCCACCGGGTACGCCGACAGGTCCTTGCCGTGACCCGAGGCGCCCCTGCCACCGTGCGGCATCTCGCTCGCCACGGGGAGGTGGCCGTCGACCCAGACGCTGGTCGGCGTCCGTGACGAGAGTCGGCTCGTAGGAGGCGCCGGCGGTCAAGACTCCGGCCGGCCACCTCGACCAGCACCATCCCGGGTCAGCCGGGTCGACGACCGGTGCGTGTCCGCCCGTTCCGACCTGGGGGCGGCTGGCGACGCGTTGCGCGCCCGGCTCCGTCATTTGTCCCCTCTCGCGGCAAAACCCCCGTCGCCGCCGATCCTGGCAGTCAAGCCTCAGAATGACAAGGGATTCCGTGGTTGCAAGACCAAAGTGCTGCGGATCTGAGATTCGGCGGTAACACCCGGGCAGGTTCCGGCGATGCTGGTTGCCAGCGCAGCCAATCGAGGTCATGCTCCCGCAGTGGAACGCCGCAACCTCATAGACCGTGCCCCTGCCGGACCCCTTGATGACATCTCCAAGCTGATCATCGGACAGCTCCAGGAGGACGGCCGTCGAGGGTACGGAACCATCGGCAAAGCCGTGGGACTGTCGGAGTCAGCGGTGCGGCAACGCGTGCAGCGCCTGCTCGACACCGGTGTCATGCAAATCGTGGCAGTGACCGACCCGCTGCACGTCGGCTTCGCCCGCCAGGCGCTCATCGGCATCCGCGTCGACGGGGAGACACTCTCGGTCGCCGACGTGCTGGCCCAGATCGAGGAGGTCGACTACGTCGTGATGACCGCCGGCTCCTTCGACATCCTCGTCGAAGTGGTCTGCGAGGATGACGAGCACCTGCTCGACCTCCTCTCCACCCGGATCCGCAGCATTCCTGGCGTGCGATCGACCGAGAGCTTCGTCTACCTCCGGCTGCGCAAGCAGACCTACGGGTGGGGCACGCGGTGACACCGTCATGACCGAGCGCACCCGGGTGCGCCGGCTTCCCGAGCTCGCGCACAACGACCGGTTGACCCTCGATGCCATTCTTGACGCAGCCCTCGTGGCCCACGTCGCGATCGCAGAGGACTCCGGTCCGGTGGTGCTGCCGATGGCCTGCGCCCGCGACGGCGATCGGCTGCTCGTGCATGGCTCCACGGGCAGTCGCCTCATGCGGGCTCTGGCCGCCGGTTCGCCCTCGTGCACGACGATCACGCTTCTCGACGGGGCGGTCTACGCACGCAGCGCCTTCGCCTCGTCAATGCATTACCGGAGCGCCATCCTGTTCGGGCGTTACTCCCTCGTGGTCGATCAGCTGAACGCCCTCGAGGTGCTCACTGAGCGCCTACTCCCCGGCCGCTGGAGCGAGCTGCGCCGCCCGACCGGCAAGGAGCTGGCTGCCACCGCCGTCCTCGCCGTCCCGCTTCTGGAGTGGTCGGTGAAGGTCAGCGACGGCTGGCCCGACGACGACCCGGCCGACCTCGACGCCCCCGTCTGGGCCGGCGTCGTGCCCTGCCGTCCCACGTGGGGCCCGGCGCTGGACGCACCCGACCTCGCACCCGGCCGAACTCCGTCCACCGCCGTACTCGACCGAACCACGCTCGACCAAACCTGGAGACCCTGATGCCCGCGCTGCTCCACCCGTTCGCCAAGCCAGCACTCGAGGACTACATCACCATCGTCCGCGGGAAGGGCGCGGCCGTCTGGGACGCGAGCGGGAAGCGGTACGTCGACGGCCTCGCGTCGCTCTGGTACTGCAACGTCGGCCATGGCCGCACCGAGGTCGCGAACGCTGTTGCTCGACAGATGGCGCAGCTCGAGACCTACCACTGCTTCGAGCGGTTCACGACGCCGGCGGCCGACGAGCTCGCCGAGCGACTGGTGGCGCTGGCGCCTGTTCCGGGCAGCCGCGTGTTCCTCACCAGCGGTGGCTCGGAGGCCGTCGACACCGCGCTCAAGCTGTCCCGGATTGCCCACGCGCAAGCCGGACGGCCGGAGCGGACCATCGCGATCAGCCGCACTCCCAGCTATCACGGCGTCTCCTACGGGGCGATGACGCTGACCGGACTTCCCCTGAACCGCAAGGACTTCGGGCCGGGTGTCGGTGACGTGGTGCAGGTCGACAAGGACGACCTCGACGCGGTTCGCGCCGTCTTCGAGGCGCACCCGGGACACGTCGCGGCCGTCTTCGCCGAACCCGTCGTCGGAGCCGGTGGGGTGTGGCCGCCCGCTCCCGGCTACCTCCAGGGGCTGCGGGCGCTGTGCGATGAGCACGGCGCCCACCTGGTCTTCGACGAGGTCATCTGCGGCTTCGGGCGACTGGGGACGCTGTTCGCCGGCAGCCACTTCGGGGTCGCTGCTGACATTACGACCTTCGCGAAGGGCGTCACCAGCGGCTACATTCCGCTCGGTGGCGCACTGCTGGCACCCATCGTGCACGAGGCGCTGTCCGCGGATCCGGAGTTCGTGCTGCGGCACGGCTACACCTACTCCGGGCACAGCACAGCGGCCGCCGCAGCCCTCGCGTGCCTGGATCTCACCGAGCGAGAGGGCCTGCTGGACAGGGCAAAGCGCATCGGCGAGCGTCTCGAGCCACAGCTCAAGGCCCTGGAGGCGGAAGGCTTGGTCACGGACGTGCGCGGGGTTGGAGCGCTCTGGGGGGTCTCGGTGCCCGACCCGTTCGGCACCCGCGACCGGATGCTCGACCTGGGCGTCATCGTGCGGCCGATCGCCCCGGTATCCCTGGCCATGTGCCCGCCACTCGTGATCACCGACGACGACCTGGACGCGATCCCGGCGGCTTTGCGCACAGCCCTCACAGAATGATCCTCTGGCAGGAGCAGATCGGTCCGGCCGCCCCGAGGTCACCGCTGCCCGGCGACATCCAGGCAGACGTCTGCATCGTCGGCGCCGGCTACACGGGGCTGTGGACCGCCCTCCACCTGCTCCGACAGGACCCGACACTCCGGGTCGTGCTCGTCGAACGGGACGTCGCCGGCGCCGGGGCGTCGGGGCGCAACGGCGGCTGGTGCTCGGCGCTGTTCCCGACCTCGTGGCATCGCATGGGTCGTGATGCCTCACGGGAGTCTGTGGTCGCGATGCAGCGGTCGCTCGAGGACAGCGTCGACGAAGTCGGTCGTTCCGGCATCGCCTGCGACTACGCGAAGGGCGGCTCGATGGCCCTCATCCGGTCGCAGGCACAGCTGGCTCGGGCCAAATCAGAGCTGTCCGAGGCGCGCTCATGGGGATTCGGCCCGGACACACTGGATCTGCTCGATGGACCTGAGAC
>JAYTHM010000316.1:0-14983 GCA_043732645.1 Frankiales bacterium | reverse complement strand
CGGCTGTTCGGTACGGACGGGATTCGCGGGCTGGCAAACGGCACCGTCCTCACCCCTGAGCTGGCGATGCAGCTGGCTGCGCTAGCGGGTGCGCAAGCTCGGGCGGACCACAGCGGACCTGGACGGCCCATGGTCGTGGTGGGTCGGGACTCGCGCCCGTCGGGGGAGATGCTGGAGGCGGCTGCGGTTGCGGGCTTCACCAGCGTCGGGTGCGACGTGTCCCGCTTGGGCGTGGTCCCAACCCCGCTGGTGGCTCACGCGACCGACCGCTGGCACGCCGTGCTGGGCCTGGCCATCACCGCATCCCACAACCCGATGTCCGACAACGGCTTGAAGCTGTTCGCCACCGGCGGTCGCAAGCTGTCCGACGCGCAGGAAGACGTGCTCGAGAAGGGCCTGGGAGAGCCGGTCCTGCGAGCGACGGGCCGCGAGATCGGTCGGTCCTACGCCGACGGTCGGACGGCCAGGGTCGAGGCCTACCTGGAGGACCTGCTGGCCACGGTCGGCAGCCTCGAGGGGCTGCACGTCATCGTCGACGGTGCGCAAGGCGCGGCCTCCGAGCTGGCTCCGGAGGCCTACCGCCGGGCCGGTGCCACGGTCACCGCGATGCATTGCGACGCCGATGGCTATGCCATCAACGACGGCTGCGGGGCGACCCACCCGGAGTCCCTTTCGAAGGCCGTGGTCGAGGTCGGCGCCGACCTGGGGATCGCGCACGACGGCGACGCGGACCGTTGCATCGTGGTCGACGGCACCGGCCGAGTCCTCAACGGCGACCAGGTTCTGGGCTTGCTGGCGCTGGCCCGCAAGCAGGCCCGCTTGCCCGGCAGCGACGTGCTCGTCGCGACCGTCATGAGCAACCTCGGGCTGGTGCAGGCCATGACCCTGGCCGGCGTCGAGGTCGTGCGGACCGCGGTCGGTGACCGCTACGTGCTCGAGGCGATGCTGGCTGGCGGCCACGCGCTGGGGGGTGAGCAGAGCGGTCACGTCGTGATGCTGGACCACGCGACGACCGGCGACGGGCTGCTCACGGCCCTTCAGGTGATGGACCGGGTGGCGCGCAGCGGTCGGTCGGTCGCGGAGCTCGCGGACGTCGTGAGGCTGCTGCCGCAGGTGCTGGTCAACGTGACAGCGCCGCGCGCGCGGGCCACCGACGAGGACGTGCTCGTGGCCGTGGCGCGCGAGCAGGCGCAGCTGGCCTGCGCGGGCCGGGTGCTGCTGCGACCCTCCGGGACCGAGCCGCTGGTACGCGTGATGGTCGAGGCGCCCACGCAGGGGCAGGCCGATGCCGTCGCGGCTCGGCTGGCGGCCGTTGTCGCACCCGGCTGATCGAAGCGGCTGAGAGAAGCCCGCGAGCGTGTGTGGATGTCGGGATCGGACGGGGAGGACGGGCCACATGCGGGGGATCGTTGGCATGACCACCTAGCCGGCTGCGGCAGTGCTGGTGCTGCTCGTGGCGGTGCCAGGGTCCGGTCCGGGTGCCTTCACCAAGATGGCCGCGATGGCGACCCCCCGGATCTACCACTCGGTGTCGATCCTGATGCCCGACGGCCGGGCGCTCTCAGTCGGCGGTGGCCTGTGCGCGGGCTGCGGCACTGACCACACCGACGCGGAGGTCCACACCCCGCCGTACCTGCTGGACGCGCAGGGCAACCTGCGCGCCCGGCGGGCGATCTTCTCCTCGCCGGCGACAGCTGCCCACGGCACCCAGGTCATGGTCCGGACCGATCGCACGGTGGCGCGCTTCGCCCTGGTATGACGGTCGTCGGTGACCCACTCCGTCAACACCGACCAGCGCCAGGTGCTGCTGCGGGTCCGCTACACCAGCGGGACCCGCTACGTGCTGGACCTGCCCGCGGACACCGGCGTGCTCGTCCCGGGCAGCTACCTGCTGTTTGCCCTGGACCGGCAGGGCACGCCGAGCGTCGCCGCCTGGCTGACCGTCAGCTGAGCCGACCCGCGCGCCCGGCCCGGCAACGCCTAGGGTCAGAGGTCATGAGGAACCTCACGGTGGCCGAGGCCCGCGCCCGGGCAGCGGTCCTGGACGTCATGTCGTACGACGTCGAGCTTGACCTGACGCACGGCGACACCTGGTTCTGGTCGACGACGGTGGTGCGGTTCCGGGCTACTGAGGGGGCGGCGACGTTCCTGGAGCTGGACTGCCTGACGACGGTCGTTGCGACGCTCGACGGCCGGCCGATCACCTTGCGGGCGAACCGCTTCGCGCTCGACGACCTCGGTGGCGAGCACGAGGTCAAGGTCGTCGCGCGCTGCACCTACACCCGCACCGGTGAGGGCCTGCACCGCTTCCAGGACCCGGCGGACGACGAGGTCTACGTCTACGGGCAGGCGTTCCTGGACGACGCGCAGCGGTTCTTCGCCTGCTTCGACCAGCCCGACCTGAAGGCGGTCTACCGGCTGACGGTGACCGCTCCTGAAGGGCACGTGGTCCGGTCCAACACCCGCGGCACGAGCCGCGCCATCAGCGGCGGGGCCGGGAAGGGCAACGTGCACGTGTTCGCGGAGACGGTGCCGCTCTCGACGTACCACCTGACTTTGGCCGCCGGACCGTGGTTCGGCGAGACGGTGTGGCACGACGGTATCGAGCTGGGCGTGTGGTGCCGGGCGTCGCTCGCCGACCACCTCGAGGCCGATGAGCTGTTCGAGGTCACCCGGCAGTGCTTTGACCTGCAGCAGCAGGCCTTTGGCTCGCGCTACCCGTTCGGCGACAGCTACGACCAGGTCTTCGTCCCGGAGTTCAACGCGGGTGCGATGGAGAACCCGGGGATGGTGACGTTCACCGACGAGGGCTTCATCTTCCGGTCGAGGACGACTGAGGGCAACCGCCGGATGCGCGCGCGGGTGATCGCGCACGAGATGGCGCACATGTGGTTCGGCAACCTGGTGACGATGCGCTGGTGGGACGGGATCTGGCTCAACGAGTCGTTCGCGGAGTTCATGGGCCTGCACACCGTCGAGCAGGGGACCCGGTTCGAGGGCGCGTGGAGTGACTTCTGCCTGGGAGGCGAGGCCTGGGGCTACCGCGCGGACCAGCTGCCCACGACGCATCCGGTTGCGGGCGAGGTCAGCGACAACCGTGAGGCGCTGCTCAACTTCGACGGGATCTCCTACGCCAAGGGCGCTGCTGTCCTGCGCCAGCTGGTGGCCTTCGTCGGCGAGGAGACCTTCTTTGCTGGCCTGAGGGCCTATCTGGACAAGCACGCGTTTGCCAACACCGACCTGGCCGACTTGCTCACCGAGCTCGAGCGCGCCAGCGGTCGCGACCTCAGCGAGTGGACGTGCGCCTGGCTGCAGACGAGCGGCGTCGCGACCTTGCGGCCGCGCTGGTCGGGCGCGGACCTGGTCGTCGTGCAGGAAGCGGAGCTGTTGCGGGACCACGTCATGGAGATCGGCTGCTACGACCTGCTCGACGGGGTGCTGCGGCTGCGCGAGCACCGATCGGTCGAGGTCACAGCCGCGGAGACCGTCGTACCGGGGATGGACCGGGCTGACCTGGTCCTGCTCAACGACCGCGACCTCACGTTTGCCAAGATCCGCTTCGACGACCGCTCGCTGGCCACCGTCCTCGCACACCTTCGGCTGCTCGCGGACCCGTTGGCCCGGGCACTGTGCTGGGGCGCGCTGTGGGACGCCGTGCGCGACGGCGAGCTCCCCGCCCGGCAGCATGTCGCGGCGGTGCTGCGGGGCGTCGTCGCCGAGAGCGACCCGTCCCTGGTCCAGACCCTGCTCGGCCAGGCGCTTCGCTCCGCCACCAGCTTCGCGCCGGTCGGGGAGCAGGACGAGCTGGTCGACGACCTCGCCCGGGCCTGCTGGGACGCCGAGGTCGGGGTGGGCACGGACCTGCAGCTGGTGCGCGTGCGGGCCGCCGTGCAGGCGATGACCGACACCAGCCGGCTGCGGGACCTGCTGACCGGCACGTCCGTGCCCGACGGCCTGGTCGTGGACAGCGAGCTGCGCTGGCATGTCGTGCGCCGGGCCGCGGCCCTCGGGGAGCTCGACGCCGCCGGCATCGACCGTGAGCTTGCGGCCGACCGGACCGCGAGCGGGCAGCTGCAGGCTGAGGCAGCCCTCGCGGCCCTGCCCGACGCCGACGCGAAGCGGCGCAGCTGGGAGACCGCCTTCAGTGGCAAGGCCACCAACGCTCAGGTGCGGGCCATCGGAAGCGGCTTCTGGCAGCGCCACCAACTCGAGCTGCTACACCCCTACGTCGAGCGCTACCTCGCGGACCTGCAGGGGCTCTCGGACCGGGTGTCGCCGCAGCTCGCGACCTCCGTCACCACCCAGCTGTTCCCGTCGGTGTTCATCACCCCGGAGGTACTCGCAAACGTTCGTCGCGAGCTGACCCGCAAGAGGCTGCCCAGCGGCATGTGGCGCACCCTGCTCGAGCAGCAGGACGACCTGCGCCGCGCCTTGCACGCCCAGGAGCGCGGGCGACAGCTAGCCTGAACGCATGTGCGGCATCGTGGGCTACGTTGGGGAGCAGGCTGGTCTCGAGGTCGTCATGGGGGGGCTGCGGCGCCTTGAGTACCGGGGCTACGACAGCGCAGGGGTCGCGGTCTTGAGCGCCCGCGGGGTCCTCACGGTCGAGCGTAAGGCCGGCAAGCTGGCCAACCTGGAGAAGCAGATCGCCGACCGCCCGCTGCCTGGGACGCTCGCCATTGGGCACACCCGGTGGGCCACCCACGGGCCGCCCACGGACCGCAACGCCCACCCGCACGTCGACTGCTCAGGTGCGGTCGCCGTGGTGCACAACGGCACCATCGAGAACTTCGAGGTCCTGGTGAAGGGCCTGGAGGAGCGCGGGCACCGCAGGACCAGCGACACCGACACCGAGGTCGTCGCGCACCTCGTCGAGGAGCGCTTTACTGGCGACCTCGCGGCCACGGTCCGTTCGATCTGCCGTGACCTCGAAGGCTCGTTCGTGCTGGTCGTCGCGCACCACGACGAGCCGGACCTGGTCGTCGCTGCGCGCCGCAACCTGCCGCTGGTGATCGGCCTCGGTGAGGGCGAGAACTTCGTCGGCTCCGACGTCACGGCCTTCATCGCCCACACCCGCGAGGCGCGTGCCGTCGAGCAGGACCAGGTCGTGGAGGTACGCCGGTCAGGGGTCACCGTGACCGACCTGGCGGGGACCGTCGTCGAGGGCGAGACCTACCACGTCGACTGGGACACCGCGGCCGCCGAGAAGGGCGGCCACGAATTCTTCATGCTCAAGGAGATCGAGGAGCAGCCTGCGGCGATCCGCGAGACCCTCGGCGGCCGGATGCAGGGGGACGGACTGTTGCACCTCGACGAGCTGTCGATGAACGACCAGGACATCCGCGACATCGAGCAGGTCGTCATCATTGCCTGCGGCTCGTCCTACCACTCTGGGCTCGTCGGCAAGTACGCCCTCGAGCGCTGGTCCCGGCTGCCCGTGCAGGTCGAGATGGCGTCGGAGTTCCGCTACCGCGACCCGGTCATCGGGCGGTCGACCCTGGTCATTGCGGTGTCGCAGTCCGGCGAGACCGCTGACACGCTCGAAGCCGTACGCCACGCCCGGTCGATGCGCGCGAAGGTGCTGGCGGTCACCAACACGGTCGGGTCCACGATCAGCAGGGAAAGCGACGCGGCGCTGTACACCCGTGGTGGGCCCGAGGTCGCGGTGGCCTCGACGAAGGCCGTCATGACGCAGATGACCGCGATGTACCTGGTGGGCCTCTACCTCGCCCAGGTCCGCGGCACCCGGGACCTCGACGAGGTCCGGGCGCACCTTGGCGACTTGGAGCAGATCCCAGCCCTGGTTGAGGAAGTGCTGTCCAGAATGGGTCAGGTGCGCGAGCTCGCGCAGTCCCTGGCGACCGAGGAGCGGGTGCTGTTCCTCGGTCGGCACGTCGGCTACCCGATGGCGCTCGAGGGTGCCCTCAAGCTCAAGGAGCTGGCCTACATCAGCGCCGAGGGCTTCCCGGCCGGCGAGATCAAGCATGGCCCGATCGCGCTGATCGAGCAGGGCACGCCGGTCGTCGTGATCGCCCCCCGGCACGCCCTCCAGGCCAAGCTGATCAACAACGTCCAGGAGGTGCGCGCCCGAGGCGCCCGCACCATCGTGATCGCGACCGACGGGGACGAGAGCGTGACGCCCTACGCCGACACCGTGATCCGGGTGCCGGACACCAAGTCGCTGTTGACGCCGTTGCTCACGATCGTCCCGCTACAGGTGCTGTCGGCTGCCGTTGCGATGGCCCGGGGCCTGGACGTGGACCAGCCCCGCAACCTTGCGAAGTCCGTCACCGTCGAGTGACTCCCGGATGATCGTCGGGGTGGGGGTGGACGTGGTCGAGGTGGCCCGGCTGGCCCGTGCCCTCGAGCGCACGCCTTCGTTGCGGGCCCGGCTGTTCACCCCCGCCGAGCAGCAGGTCACCCGGATCGAGTCGCTGGCGGCCCGCTTCGCCGCGAAGGAGGCCGTCGCGAAGGTCCTCGGTGCCCCAGGCCTTCCATGGGTGGGTGCGGAGGTCGTGTCGGAGGAGTCGGGGCAGCCGGCGCTGCGTGTGCACGGCGCGGTCGCGTCGGCAGCCACGGAGCGGGGCATCACCGACTGGCACCTGTCGCTGTCGCACGACGGCGGCTTCGCGACCGCCTTCGTGATCGGGGAAAGCCGGTGAGGTGTGCCCACACGGTCGCCCAGGTCCGGGCCGCCGAGGAGCCGCTGCTGGCCGCCGGCATACCCCTCATGGCCCGGGCCTCCACCGGTCTGGCCGTGGCGGTGGCCCGCCGACTGCCTTTCGTCTACGGCGCCCGGGTCGTGCTTCTGGTCGGCTCTGGCAATAACGGCGCCGACACCTTGTGGGCCGGTGCCTGGCTGGCCCGCCGTGGCTGTTCGGTCGTGGCTGTCCTCGCCGGGGACGCCGTCCCCGATGCCCTGGCCGCGCTGCTGGTGGCCGGCGGTCGGACAGGCACACCGGAAGCCCTCGCCGGTGCCGACGTCGTGGTGGACGGCCTCGTCGGCATCGGTAGCCACGGCCCGCTGCGCCCGGCTGCGGCCGCCCTCGTCGGGGCCCTCGGCCGCTGTCTGGTCGTTGCCGCCGACGTGCCGTCGGGGGTCGACGCCGACACCGGAGCCGTGGGTGAGGTGGCCGTCCGCGCGGATCTCACCGTCACCTTCGGGACCCTCAAGCCGGGGCTGCTGCTGGCCCGTGACCATGTCGGTGAGCTCGAGCTGGTCGAGGTCGGCCTCGAGCTTCCGGCCGCCTGGGTGGAGGCCCTCACCGACCGCGACGTCGCGTCGCTGCTGCCTCGCGCGGACCGGGTCTCGGACAAGTACTCCCGCGGCGTGCTGGGGGTTGCGGCGGGCTCCCAGAGCTACACCGGGGCCGCCGTGCTGGCGGTGGGGGCGGCGTTGCGAGCAGGGGCGGGGATGGTGCGCTTTGCGGGCGCCCCGCACGCTGCCGAGCAGGTGCGGCTGCGCTGGCCCGAGGCGGTCGTCACCGATGTTTCCGGCTCCTCGGTCGTCGACGTCGGCCGGGTGCAGGCCTGGGTCGTCGGCCCCGGCCTGGGCACCCAGGCCGACGAGACCGTCCAGGCCGTCCTCGCGCAGGACGTGCCCGTGCTCGTCGACGCCGACGCCCTCACGATCTGCGCGCAGCACCCGTCCTGGCTCAGGGACCGCACCGCCCCGACGCTGCTCACGCCGCACGACCGCGAGTTCGCCCGGTTCGGTCACGAGGTCGGTGACAACCGCGTTGCGGCTGCCCATCGGCTGGCCGCGACCCTCGGCGTGCACGTGCTGCTTAAGGGCGACGCGACGGTCGTGGTGGGTCCCGACGGCCCGGTCCGGGTCAACTTCACCGGCACGGCCGTGCTTGCCACCGCCGGTTCTGGCGACGTGCTGTCCGGTGCGATCGGCGCGCTGCTCGCCCAGGGCCTCGACGTGCTCGACGCGGCGAGCGTCGGGGCCCACCTGCACGGGCTGGCCGGGGTTCTGTCAGCTGACGGCGCCTCCACCAGCGCCGGGCTGCTGCTTGAGGCGTGGCCGGCTGCCGTCCGCGCTGTCGGTGCGCGACACTGACCGCGTGAGATCTGCCGCCGTCGTTGACCTCGACGCGATCCGTGACAACGTCGCGGTACTCCGCGCGCGTGCCCATGGCGCCGGGGTGATGGCGGTCGTCAAGGCCGACGGCTACGGACACGGCCTGGTGCCCAGCGCGCGGGCGGCCCTCGCGGGCGGGGCCACGTGGCTCGGAGTGGCGTTCCTCGAGGAGGCGCTCGCGCTGCGGACGGCGGGTCTCGACGTACCGGTGCTGGCCTGGCTGTTCACATCCGGGGAGGACCTTGCACCGGCCGTTGCCGCGGGGGTTGACCTGGGGGTCTACGACCGCGCCGAGCTGGACCGCGCCCGGCAGGCCGCCGTGACGTGCGGACGCCAGGCTCGGGTGCACCTCAAGGCAGACACCGGGCTGTCCCGCGGCGGCGCGACCCCCGACGTGTGGCCGGAGCTGTGCGCGGCCGCGGCCAAGGCCGAGGCCGACGGGACCCTGGCCGTCACGGGGTTGTGGAGCCACTTCGCCTTCGCCGACGGTGGCCCTGACCATCCTGTGAACAGCCGGCAGAACGCTGTCTTTGTGCAGGCGCTCGACGTCGCCTCAGCCGCGGGGCTGCGGCCCGAGGTCCGGCACCTGGCCAACTCGGCGGCGACGCTGACCGCGCCGTCGACGCACTACGACCTGGTGCGGCCGGGGGTGTCGGTCTACGGGCTGTCACCGGTGCCGGAGCTGGGTGCGCCCCGCGACTTCGGGCTGCGGCCGGCGATGTCGCTGCGTTCCCACGTCGCCCTCATCAAGCGGGTGCCCGCCGGGTCGGGCGTCAGCTACCTGCACCGCTATACGACGGCGGCCGACACCACCCTGGCCCTGGTGCCGCTCGGCTATGCCGACGGTGTCCCCCGCGCTGCGACCAACACCGCCGAGGTCCTGCTGGCTGGTCGCCGGCGGCGCATCGCGGGGACCGTCTGCATGGACCAGTTCATCCTCGACCTGGGTGACGACGAGGTGGCTGCCGGCGACGAGGTCGTGCTGTTCGGGGCAGGTGACGACGGCGAGCCGACGGCGCAGGACTGGGCCGAAGTCCTCGGCACGATCGACTACGAGATCGTCACACGAGTCGGCGCGCGCGTGCCCCGTGTCTACGTCGGAGGTGGCCAGTGAGCCGTCGCCACCAGGCCGGTCTCCTGGGAGGCGTCGCCGGAGCGGTTGCTGTAGGGGCCGCCGTAGGGCTGGCCGCGGAGCGCTACGCGGTCGGGCGCAGCCGGCTGACCCCGGATCCCGCTGCGGGGGAGGACTTCTTCGCCGCCGCCTCGGACCGGATCCGCCGAGTCGTGGCGGACGACGGCGTCCCCCTGCACGTCGAGGAGGTTGGACCGGCCGACGCCGGTGTGAGCGTGGTGTTCTGCCACGGCTACACCCAAGAGCTCGCCGTCTGGCACTACCAGCGGCAGGTCCTGACCCAGGACAACCCGGGCAAGCTGGTCTTCTGGGACCAACGCTCGCACGGCCGCAGCGGCCGCAGCAGCGCCAGGAACGCCACCATCGACCAGCTCGGTCGCGACCTCTACGCCGTCCTCCAGTCGTGCGCCCCGCGCGGCAAGGTGGTCCTCGTTGGCCACTCGATGGGCGGCATGACGATCATGGCGCTTGCCGACCAGCACCCCGAGCTGTTCGGCCCCCGGGTCGTCGGCGTGGCCCTGATCGGCACGTCGACGGGCAAGCTCGCCTCGGTCACCTTCGGGCTGCCGCACGCCTTCGAGGGGGTCAACCGTCGGGTGCTCCCCTTTCTCACGAGAGGGATGCGGGACCAGCCGGCGGCCTTCGAGCGGGGCCGCCGGCTGGGCACCGACCTCGCCTTCGTCGCGGCCCGCCGCACCGCGTTCGGGAGTGGTCACGCGAGCCCCGCGCACGTCGAGTTCGTCGAGCAGATGCTGGCGCGGACGCCGGTGGACGTGATCGCAGAGTTCTACGACACGTTCATGGACCACGACAAGCTCGACCGGCTCGGCGTCCTCGACGACGTCGAAACACTCGTCCTCGTCGGGTCGCAGGACAGGCTCACCCCCGTCGAACACTCGCGCGAGATCGCCGCGGCCATCCCGACCGCGCAGCTCGTCGTCGTCGAGGACGCCGGCCACATGGTGCAGCTCGAGCGGCACGAGCTCGTCAACCTGCACCTGCGGGCGCTGCTGCGGCGGGCGACCAGGGCGCACAGCCGCACCGCATGAGCCTGACCGACGACATCAAGGCGTGTACGGCGTGCGTGTCACTCGTCGCCACCCGCACGACCGTGGTGGTCGGATCGACGCCCCCCGGTGCCCGGCTGCTCGTGGTCGGCGAGGCGCCGGGGGCGCAGGAGGACGAGACGGGAGTGCCGTTCGTCGGCCGCAGCGGCCAGCTGCTGGACCGCCTTCTTGCCGAGGCCGGGCTGCCCCGCGAGCAGGTCGCGGTACTCAACACGGTCAAGTGCCGCCCTCCGGACAACCGGGTCCCGACTCGGGTCGAGACGGCCGCCTGCCGGCCGTGGCTGGCTGCCCAGCTCGCCGTGCTCGAACCGGCCCTGACCGTCACACTTGGGCTGTCGGCGACTGCGTGGTTCCTCGGGAAGGTGACGCTGTCCTTGGTCCGCGGCCAGCTGGCCGAGGTCGACGGGCGACGGGTCCTGCCGACCTACCACCCGGCGGCTGCCTTGCGGGGTGGACCTCGCGGGGAGCCGCTGCGGCTGCTGCGGGAGGACCTCGCCCTGGCCGTCAGGACGGTCGGGTGAGCGAGGGTCGGACGGGTACCGTTCTGCGGACTGTCGAGGACACCCGCGCTTTCGGGCGAGAGCTCGCTGGGAGGTTGCGGGCCGGCGACCTCGTGGTGCTCAGCGGACCTCTCGGCGCCGGCAAGACCGCCCTCACGCAAGGGATCGGCGAGGGGCTGGGGGTCAACGGTCGGGTCACGTCCCCGACCTTCGTCATCGCCCGGGTCCATCGCGGACCGCTCCCGCTGGTGCACGTCGACGCCTACCGGCTGCGGGACGGCCGGCTCCACCTGGACGACCTCGAGCTCGACGAGGAGCTCGACCGGGCCGTGGTCGTCGTCGAGTGGGGCGAGGGCGTCGTGGAGGCGTTGTCTGACAGCCACCTCGAGATCGTGCTCGAGCGCCACGACGACGACAGCCGCACCGCCACGGTCACGGGGGTGGGGCCGCGCTGGTCTTGACCAGCGGCAGAGCAGGCGCGCGTCTCCGTTGTGCGCGCAGCGTTTGGGTCTGGCTCCATGATCGGGCAGGATCACCGCGGCAGCCCGACCAGAACCCAGGAGCCCTTGACCATGTCGTTGACGATCGCCAGCATGCTCGCCGAGTCCGCCACTCGCTATGCCGACAACACCGCCGTCGTCCTTGGTGACCTGAGGCTGACCTACGCCGAGCTCTGGACCCACGCGAAGCAGTACGCGACGGTCCTGCGCGAGAAGGGAGTCGCCCCCGGTGACCGGGTTGCCCTGCTGCTCCCCAACACTCCGCACTTCCCGCTGGCCTACTTCGGCACGATCGCACTGGGAGCTGTCGCCGTACCCGTCCATGCGCTGTTGAAGGCCGAGGAGATCGAGTACGTCCTGAGCGACTCCGGTGCCAAGCTGCTGGTCTGCGCGGCGCCGCTGCTCGGCGAGGGCGCCAAGGGCGCGGAGCTCGCCGGGGTGCCGGTGCTGGCTGTCATGGACGGTGGCGACGCCACCATCGAGCGCATCGACACCCTCGCCCTGTCGGCCACTCCGGTCGACGGCTTCGAGCCCCGCGAGCCCTCCGACACAGCGGTGATCCTCTACACCTCGGGCACGACCGGCAAGCCCAAGGGCGCCGAGATCACCCACCTCAACATCACGATGAACGTCGTCGTCAGTGCCCAGCACTCGTTCGACATCGACGAGCACGACATCGTGCTCGGCTGCCTGCCGCTGTTCCACACCTTCGGCCAGACCTGCTGCATGAACACCGCTTTCTACGTCGGCGCGACCGTGGTCCTCCTGCCCCGCTTCGACGGAGCTGCCGCTCTGGACCTGCTCGTTTCGCAGAAGTGCACGATCTTCATGGGGGTCCCTACGATGTACGTCGGGCTGCTGGAGGCCGCCAAAAGCTCCGATGCGCGCCCGAACCTGAGGTCGGCGCTGTCGGGTGGGGCGGCACTTCCCCTGGCAGTGCTGGAGAAGTTCAGCGAGGTGTTCGGGACGCAGATCCTCGAGGGCTACGGCCTGACCGAGACCTCACCAGTTGCGACGTTCAACCAGAAGAGCTTCGAGCCGGTTGCCGGGACCGTCGGCAAGACCATCTGGGGAGTCGAGGTCGAGATCGCCCGCGCGGAGCTCGACGAGCGGATCGAGCTGCTCCCCACGGGTGAGCTCGGCGAGATCGTGGTCCGTGGTCACAACGTCTTCAAGGGCTACCTGAACAAGCCGGAGGCGACGGCCGCCGCAATCGTCGACGGGTGGTTTCGCACCGGCGACCTCGGCACGAAGGACGCCGAGGGCTACATCCGGATCCTCGACCGCAAGAAGGACATGGTCATCCGGGGTGGCTACAACGTCTACCCGCGCGATGTTGAGGAGGTCCTGCTCCGGCACCCAGGCGTTGGCCAGGTCGCCGTCATCGGGTTGCCTGACGCTCAGTACGGCGAGGAGGTCTGCGCCATCGTCGTCAAGGACGGCGACGTCGCCGAGGACGAGCTGATCGCCTGGAGCAAGGGCCAGCTCGCGGCGTACAAGTACCCGCGGCGGGTGATCTTCGCGGACGCGCTGCCCCTCGGGCCGTCGGGGAAGATCCTCAAGCGGGAGCTGGTCGCGCAGTACAAGGGCTAAACAGGGCTAACAGGGGCCAACAGCGGCTAACAAGGGCCAACAAGGGCCAACAGGGTCTGACCAGGCCTGCCTGCCGCGGGCTGACTAGCCTGCACGTGTGCTCGCCCTCGTTCTGGACACCTCGACCCCTGCGGTGTCGGCTGGGCTGGTCCGCGACGGCGAGCTGTTGGCCGAGCACGTGGTGGTCGACGGCCGTCGGCACGGCGAACTGCTGGCCGTCGGGATCCGCGAGGTCCTCAAAGCCGGGACGCCGGACACCGTGGTCGTCGGGGTCGGACCCGGCCCGTTCACAGGGCTGCGGGTCGGCATCATGAGCGCGGCTGCCTTCGGGTCTGCCCGGGGCCTGCCCGTGCTCGGGGTGTGCAGCCTCGACGGGCTCGCGGGTCCGTCCACGGCCGTGGTGACCGACGCACGGCGCAAAGAGGTCTACTGGGCCCTGTACGACGAGACGGGTGCCCGCGTCGACGGGCCGCACGTCACCACTGCTTCTGTTGCGCAGCAGGCGTTCTCGGGGTGCAAGGTCGTCGGTGAGGGAGCTCATATGTACGGCTTTGCGACAGCGGACGAGCCCCGGTACCCCTCTGTCCTTGCCCTTGCGCTGGCCGCTCAGCGGCACGCGCCGCTGCCGCTGACGCCGCTCTACCTGCGACGGCCCGACGCGGTGGAGCCGGGAGCGACGAAGAAGGTCACCGCGTGAGTGCGGGCCCGCTGCTGCTCGACGCCTTCCCCCGCGAGTGGGAGGCCGCGCACGAGCGGAACGTCCCGGGTCGGGTGCCGACGGTCGTCTACTACCCCGGCGCTCGGCGAGACGGCGGGCACGACGGCACCTGGCTGCGGATCGTTCCCGCTGTCGGGGACCAGTGGACCGGGGTCTTCTCCTCCGACAACCTCCCGGGACGGCTCAACCTGGTCGCGTCCTGGCCGGATCCGCACGTCGTCTTCGTCGCGGCCGGCGGCTCGCCGTACCTGGTCGACGCCCGTGACCCCGACCGTTGGTGGCGGCTGGATCGCCCTGGCGCCAGGCACTTCGAGGCCGTCAACGGCGTGGCGCTGGTGCTCGACGAGCAAGTGCTCGCCGGCTACGACGGCGATGGGCTGGCCTGGGAGAGCGACCAGCTCGGGTGGGTCGAGTGGCTCGGCGTCCTAGACGAGGAGGTGCACCTGCGCGGGGACGGGCTGCTGCACCGGGTGTCGCTGCGGCACGGCCGGACCGTGACCGAACCCGCGTCGTGGTGACGCTGGAGCGGTTCCGCTGGTGGCACGTGGAGCCGGTGCTGGTCCTGGAGCGGCAGCTGTTCGCACCCGAGCCATGGACGGCGCATCACTTCTGGTCCGAGCTCGGGCAGACCTCCTCGCGGCACTATGTCGTCGCCCTTCAGGGCGACGACGAGGTCGCTGGTTACGGGGGCCTGTGTGACTACCCGGACGAGGCGTTCGTGCAGACGATGGCGGTCGGTCCGACCTACCAGGGACGGGGGCTCGGGGCGCGGTTGCTGACCGAGCTGCTGGACGAGGCCGCCCGGCGGGGGCAGCGGCGCACGCTGCTGGAGGTGCGCGCCGACAATGACGTCGCCCAGCGGCTCTACGCCCGGCACGGCTTTCGCCGGATCGGTGTCCGGCGCGGCTACTACCCGGGCGGCCCCGGTGGCACCGACGCCTGGGTGATGGAGCGGACCTAGAGTCGTCGCGTGCCGTTGGTTCTGGGGATCGAGACGTCCTGCGACGAGACCGGCGTCGGCATCGTCCGCGACCGGGTGCTGCTCGCCGACGAGGTCGCGTCCTCGGTCGAGGAGCACGCCCGCTTCGGGGGCGTCGTCCCGGAGGTCGCCTCCCGCGCCCACCTCGAGGCCATGGTGCCGACCGTCGACCGGGCCCTTGCCGCTGCCGGCGTGACCCTGAGGGACCTCGACGCGATCGCGGTCACCAGCGGTCCAGGGCTTGCCGGTGCCCTGCTCGTGGGGGTCGCGGCCGCGAAGGCCTACGCCCTCGCCCTCGACCTCCCCCTGTACGGCGTCAACCACCTCGCCGCCCACGTCGCCGTTGATGTTCTCGAGCACGGCCCGCTGCCGGAGCCCGCGATCGCGCTGCTCGTCTCCGGCGGCCAC
>JAYTHM010000315.1:0-4937 GCA_043732645.1 Frankiales bacterium | reverse complement strand
GCTCACCAGGTCCCAGCGACGGGCGTCACCGACGCGGCGACCTGGACTGCGCTCACCGCCGGCGTGCCACCCACACCGCCGGTCACCCCGCCCACGCCGGTCACCGCCCCCGTCCCGGCGCCCCAGCCCATGCCTGCCCCGGTGCCCCAGGCCACTCCGGTACCCGCCCCAAAGCCCGCTCCCAAGCCCGCTCCCAAGCCCATCGTGCAGCCGGCGGTCCTGCCGCTCGCGCACTACAAGGGCCAGCTGCTGCGGCTCGGTTCGACCGGGCCAGCCGTGACTGCGCTGCAGCGAGTGATCGGCACCGGACAGGACGGCTCGTTCGGTCCGTTGACCCGCGGTGCCCTGCTGACCTGGCAGCACACCCACCACGTTCCGCAGACCGGGGTCACCGACGCCACCACCTGGTCACGCCTCGTCCCGCATGTCGCGGCCCCCACACCTCGGCCGGCCAGTCCTCTGGCCGCCTACCGGACGACCGTGCTGCGGCAGGGATCAAGAGGCCTCGCGGTCACCGCGCTCCAGCGGGCCCTGCGGATCGGTGCGGACGGGCAGTTCGGCTCCCTCACCCACGCTGCCGTCCTGGCCTACCAGCGAAGCCGGCACCTGCCAGTCACCGGAGTCGTCACGGCCACTACCTGGACCGCGCTGATCTCCGGGCGGTAGGTGCCGCAGCGTCGGGGCGCCCGGCCCCCGCCCCGACGCAAGACAGCCCACGCGCCTCCGTGCGATAGTCACCGGCCCTGGTCGGCGCTCGATCGTCCCGGCAGCATGACGCTGGCGTTGTTCACCACGATGTCGAGCCGCCGAGCTCCCTACGCTGCGGTCGACGGCGCGGCAGGACTGCTCGTCGGTGAGGTCGAACTCGACGGCGAGTACGCGCAGCCGGCACCGACGGCGGTCTCGCGAGTCAAGAGAACCGCGGGTGTTGACCGTCCTTGAGTCGCAGGCGGCGTCACCAGGAGTGATTCACGGGGGCACCCTCGCGGCCGGATGGCACCCGGGCGGCGGCAGAGGCCGCTTGCCGGACGACGGCGCCACGCCCAGTAGGACAGCCGCCCAGGTTCCGTCGCCAGGGGGTGGGCTTGGCTACCTGCGGCCTTGACGGACGTCCCCTTCTGCCGCGGAGCGAGGGCCTGGGGTCAGTGCATAGGTATGCAGTCGCAACCTGCGCTCCGGAGGTCCGTCGACGTCGGGACGGCCCACTGCGGAAACGGTGAAGAAAAACAACTCTTCGAAAGGGACGGAGCGCGAAGAGCGCCTGCTCCCTTTCGGGGTGCCCTCACGTAGGAACCGCGAAGAAGCGTCGTTAGCCATCCCTTGGGTCGGATGGAGAAGTGATGCTTCACCGTTCGGCGGGGCCGGAGCCTGACCTGGACAACTGTCGTTCTTCGCAGTGCCCTGCCGGCCCCTCGGAAAGTGGAGAACGGCACTGATGACGCCGAGGACGTAGCTGGCGACGCTTTTCCATCGGAGCTGCGGCTTGGCGCAGACATCGAACAACGGCGCCGATGAGGGCGGCTACTTGGCCAGACCGGCGACCAGGTTGATGGTGGTGGCGAGGATGACGGCGCCGAAGGCGTACGACAGCAGTGCGTGGCGAAGGGCTGTGCCACGGATGGGCTTGGTCTTGAGGTTGGTGTCGGAGACCTGGAAGGTCATGCCGATGGTGAACGCGAGGTAGGCGAAGTCGAGGTAGAGGGGCGGGTCGTCCTCGTTGAAGTCGATCCCGCCCTCGGGGGCCGCGAAGTAGAGCTGGGCGTAGCGGGTTGTGAAGACCAGGTGCACCACCGACCACGACAGGACGACGCTGACGAGGCTGACCGTGATGGCCAGCGCAGGGCTGGGCCCGTTCTTCTGCGCGCCCTCGGTGAGGAGCAACCCGACGCCGACCAGGCTGGCGACCGCAGCGGTCAGCAGCACGAGGTCGGTGACGGCCTTGGAGGAGTCCTCGGCTTGAGCTAGATCGCTGGTGCGTTTTTCGTCCGAGCGTGCCACAACGCTGCCGAGCCAGAGCACGAACACGACGGCGGCGGTGTCCCAGCCGATCATGGGCGCTACCTGCTTCGCGCCGACCGTCAGCGCGACCAGTGCTGCCAACAGACCTACGAGAGCGCTGGTCCCGACGCGGACGGCGGCGAGGCGTTTCATGTGCGGCGGAACGTGTCGGCGTCCGCGGCCTTCCAGTCGCTGACCCAGTCCTGGGGCGGATCGTCGAGGAGCTCCCTGGTCGCGAGCCAGTCGTACAGTTGGTCGTACCTGGCGGTCCGTGCGTGGTCGAGGCGGCGCATCAGCATCGCAGGGTGCAGGTCGCGCGGGTGCCTGCGGCCGAGGGAGGCCACCATCTGCTGGGCCTGAGCCACGGTTGCCTGTTGGTAGCGGTAGACCCGCTCGGTCTTGTCCGTCACGTCGAGCGCCCTTGCCCGTCGCGGGTCCTGGGTGGCCACTCCGACGGGGCACTGGTTGGTGTGGCACTTCTGGGCCTGGATGCAGCCGACCGCCATCATCATTGCCCTCGCCGAGTTCGTGTAGTCCGCGCCTTGAGCGAGCCGCTTGACGATGTCGGTGCCGGTGGCGACCTTGCCGCTGGCGCCGATCTTGATCCGGTCCCGGAGTCCTGTCCCGACGAGGGCGTTGTGCACCATGATCAGGCCGTCGGTCAGGGGGGTGCCCACGTGGTCCTCGTACTCCAGGGGCGCCGCTCCTGTGCTGCCCTCGGACCCGTCGACGACGATGAAGTCGGGCGTGATCCCCTCGTCCAGCATGGCCTTGCAGATGGCGAGGAGCTCGTGGCGGTAACCGACGCAGAGCTTGAAGCCGGTCGGCTTGCCGTCGGTGAGCTCCCGCATCCGCCCGAGGAACTGGACGAGCTCGCGCGGGGTGCTGAACACCTTGTGGGCAGGTGGGCTCACGCACTTCTCGCCCTGCGGGACGCCGCGGGCTTCGGCGATCTCTCGGGAGACTTTCGAGGCCAGCAGCACGCCTCCGATGCCGGGCTTGGCCCCTTGGCTGAGTTTGAGGGAAACGCACTTGACCTGCGGGTGGGCAGCCTTGTCGCGGAAGGTGTCGGGGTCGAAGTCGCCGTCCTTGGTACGGGTGCCGAAGTAGCCGCTGCCGATCTCCCAGATCAGGTCGCCTCCGCCCTCGAGGTGGTAGTCGGTCAGGCCGCCTTCGCCTGTGTCATGCGCGAAGCCGCAGCGCTTCGAAGGAAGGGCTCGAGCAAGACAACCCCTTCCAGATCGGGCAGTCCGGGCTCATCGGCAACCCCGCCACCAACAAGGCCTTCGACCACACGGACGTGCTTCTCATGCTCGGTACCGACTTCCCCTACCCAGACTGGCTTCCCCAGAAGGCCACCACCATCCAGGTCGACCGCGAGCCGACGCACCTGGGGCGCCGTACCCCGCTCGAGCTCGGAGTCGTGGGCGACGTCGGCGTGTTCGTGCGCGCCCTGCTCCCGATGCTCGCCACGAAGGCCGACCGGTCGCACCTCGACGACAGCGTCGGGTCGTACAAGAAGTGGGGAGAGCGCCAGAAGGCCCTCACCAACCCTGACCTCGACACCACCCTCGTCGGCAAGGTGCGTGCGGTTTTCGACAACCCAGACGAGCGGATCCGCCCTGAGGTGCTCGCCCAGCTGCTGGACACCTACGCCGCCGACGACGCAGTCTTCACCGCCGACACGGGCATGTCAGCTGTCTGGCTCGCGCGCTTCGTCACCTTCCGGGGCACCCGTCAGCTCCTGGGCTCCTTCAACCTCGGATCCATGGCCAACGCGATGCTGCACGCCCTGGGAGCCCAAGCCTGTGACCCCACCCGTCAGGTCGTGGCCTTCTGCGGCGACGGTGGCCTCACGATGCTCCTCGGAGACCTGCTCACCGCTGTGAGCTACCAGCTGCCCGTGAAGCTGGTCTGCTTCAACAACGGCCGGCTCGGCATGGTCAAGCTCGAGCAGGAACAGGGCGGACTTCCCGAATACGGCACCGAGCTCGCCAACCCCGACCTCGGCGCGGTCGCTCGAGCCTGCGGACTGCACGGCATCCGCGTCACGGACCCCACGCTCCTCGAAGCCTCCGTTCAGGAGGCTCTTGCCCACCCAGGCCCGGTGCTGCTCGACGTCGTCACCAACCCCGACGAGATCGCCCTGCCACCGCGGACCGCCCCCGACCAGGCATGGGGCTTCGCCATCTCCAAGAGCAAAGAAGTCCTGCACTCCCGAGGGGACAAATAGAGGCTCTCCGGTCGTTCCCGTGGGTCGTTCTTGATGGGCTGAACGTGCAGCACGCCGTTCTTGTCTAGGTTTTGGGCTGTCTAAGGTCCGGAACATAGAGCGGGGAACGGCGTGCGCAACGCCACGGTATGGGCAGGCATGTTTGGGGTCCAGAACTCGACCGTGATCGACGGTGTCGAGTTCGAGGACGAGAGCGGGGCGATCGTCGTCTCGGTGCGTCCTCGTAAGGGCGCTACGCGGCGGTGCGGGCTGTGCCAGCGGCGCTGCCCACGCTATGACCAGGGTGAGGGCCGCCGGCGCTGGCGAGGCCCGGACTTGGGCTTGTTGCGGAGCTTCCTGGAGGCCGACGCTCCGCGGGTCACCTGCCCTGAGCATGGCGTGGTCGTGGCCTCTGTGCCGTGGGCTCGGCACGGCACCCGACACACGAAGGTGTTCGAGGACACCGTTGCGTGGATGGCCACCCGGACCTCGAAGTCGACGTTGGAGGTGCTGCTGCGGATCGCCTGGCGGACCGTCGGAGCGATCATCACCCGGGTCGTCGCCGAGGGCGTCGCGGCCCGCGATCCACTGCAGGGGCTGCGCCGGATCTCCGATCGTTGAGATCAGCTACAACAAGGGCCACCGCTACATCACGATCGTGGTCGACCACGACACCGGCCGCCTGGTCTGGGCAGCCCCTGGACGGGACCGCAAGACCCTCAACAGC
>JAYTHM010000314.1:0-4946 GCA_043732645.1 Frankiales bacterium | reverse complement strand
GCGGCCTGCTCGGCCGGGATGGCCGCGCCGGCCCGCGGCCGGTTGGCGAGGAACGCGCCGAGAGCCGTGACGGGGGCGCTGGCGCGTGAGGACCCGCGGCCGCTCAGTTCGGTACCGAAGGCTGCCAGCGCTGCCGCCGTCGCCCGCAGCCACGCACCACCCGGGCTGCCCTCGGCCTCGACACGGGTGGCCAGATCCGAGGCGAGAACCGGGTCGGCGTCGTCGCTGCCCGCAGCTGCGACGGCGAGGTCGACCCAGAGGGCGGCAAGGCGCTGCTGCCCCGCGTCGTTGACCATCGACAGCCGGCGCAGGACGTCCTCGTCCGGCTGCCCCTCACCCAGGACCACTCGGGCGAGACGGGCGATGGCCGACACACCGGCCTTGAGCGACTCGCCGTGGTCGGTGGCGGTGAGTAGGACGTCTGCGGTGGTGTCTGGGTCGTCGGCCTTCGGGTCGTCGGGGCGAAGCCTCTGCGGCAGCTCGGTGAGCAGCCGGGACAGCTCCGGCTCGAACGGCCCGGTCTGCTCCAGCACGGTCGCCACCCCAGTTTCGCCAGCGACGACGACAGCGGTCGACAGCGCCACGCACAGGCGCGCCCCGAGCTCGGCCGAGAACTCCTTGGGGGCGTAGTCGAAGGCGCGCAGGAACCGGTCGGAGGCCTGCTCGGCCTCGAGGTCGCCGCGGTAGTGCGCCAGCACCGCGTTGGCCAGGGTCTGGGCCGGGGACAGGTCGGCGGCGTGCTCGTGCGCGTCGTCGTGCAGCAGCAGGTCGACGTCGTCGGCCAGCCACGGGGTGAGCCGGCCACGCAGTGCGTCAGCCAGGTCGGTCACCGGCAGCTGGAGCTCGGCGGCCAGCCGGTCGCAGTCGACCGGTGCAGCCCAGAAGCCCTCCTCGGGCTCGGCGTCCATGACGGCGAGCAGCACCATCCGTCCGTCGTCGCCGGGCTGGCCGGGCAGCGCCGCGACGAACGGCGCTATCGGCAGCTGCCACGACATCGACACGCCGTCGGCGAGGACCCGGACCGTGAGGGTGTCCGATCCGGGTCCGTTGCCGTGCACGTCGACCTTCGCCTCGGCCGCGTCGATCCGGTCCCCCCCACCTGCCGGCAAGAACGTGTAGAGGACGACGGCCGGCTCCAGCGTGTTGGCGCTGTGGGCGTGCAGGACGGCGCCCGCGGCGCAGGCATAGACGGGCGGGCGGTGCTGCTCGGGCGTGCTCAACAAGCTTCCTCTCGCGGTGGCCAGACCATTCTCGCTGATCGCCAGCTCCGCCGGTCGCGAGGCTCCGGTCGAGGTGCCTGCCTGGGGACGGCCCGGCGGACCGCGTGCTGGCGCCCTCAGACACCGGCGGTGACAAGCCGCTGATGTGGCTCAGGCCGCCGTCAACGAACGGAGCTGAGCGGTGGCAGGCTCCACAGGGCCGCCACGTGGGACGCATCGGTGCCGCAGCAGCCACCTAGGGTCGTGATCGAAGGCACCCTCTGGAGCAGTTGTGCAGTCGTCCGGCAGAGCAGCTCCCGGTCGCCCGCGTCTAGTTCTTTCATGACGTCGAGCTCGGCATGGGTGCGCGTCGAGGCGTTCGGCCGGAACACGCGCAGTCGCGACTGCCATTGGCCGCCGTCCAGGGCAGGTAGGACGTGCGTGGGGTGGGCGCAGTTCACGCCGTACCAGTCCGGGGCAGTCTGCTTGTCCACGAGCTCTACGGCCTCGCCGAGCGGCGTCCCATCGGGCAGGCGGCCGTCGGTCTCTACGGTGAACGAGATGCCGATCCCCACGCCGACCGACCGGGCGGCCTGAACGATTCCGACGGCCTCTGCCGGCTCGCTGATCGTCATCGCATGAGCCACATCCACTCCCGCCTCGGCGAACGATCGCAGCTGGTGCTGGTGGTAGTCCGCAGCCTCGTCGCTCCGATGCCCTACAGCGACATAGCCGTCCCCGCGGGGACCGATCGACCCGGAAATCTGCACCCTGGGCACGTCGGCGTCGGCCACCACCCGGCGGACCAGGTCGATCGCCTGCTTGTTGACCTGGTCGAGCGCTGCAGCGTCATAGCCGAGCCGGGCGCCCCAGTCCCGGTTGGCTCGCCACGTCTGCGTCTCCAGCACCAGGCCAGCACCAGCGGCGCGGGCGATCGCGGTGTAGTCGTCGTAGTAGCGCTCCAGCACCGCAGTCCCGATGGGGTCCTGCACGAGCGGAAACGACGCGAACTCCGGCAGCTCGATCCCCCGCAGGAACAACAGGTCGGTCTCCAAGCCCCCGTCAGTGACCCATTCCAACATGCGAGCTCCTCGACTTAGACGGTTCGGACTTCACTCGCTCTCAGACTGGGAAGCTTTCTACAACAGGTGCTCCCCGAAGACTTTTCGGCACGTTCGTGGGCAGCTGCCCCGTCCATGTACGCAAACCCCTACCGTCTTACCTCATGAGGCTCGTCATCGCCCGCTGCACCGTTGACTACGTCGGGCGGCTGACGGCCCACCTACCGGCGGCGGTGCGGCTGCTGATGGTCAAGGCCGACGGGTCGGTGCTGGTGCACTCCGACACCGGCGGTTACAAGCCGCTGATGTGGATGACGCCACCGTGCAGCCTCACCGTCGGCCAGGGCACCTGGAGCGTCACGAACAAGGGTGGTGAAGTGCTCGTCATCACCGTCCATGAGGTGCTGTCGGACGTGGCGCACGAGCTCGGCAGCGACCCGGGTCTGGTCAAGGACGGCGTCGAGAAGCAGCTGCAGGCGTTGCTCGCCGAGCAGTGCCACGTGCTGGGGGAGGGCTTCACGCTGGTGCAGCGGGAGTACTTCACCGACATCGGTCCGGTCGACCTGCTCTGCCGCGACGCCGGCGGTGCCCACGTACTGGTGGAGGTCAAGCGGCACGCCGAGATCGACAGCGTCGAGCAGCTCACCCGCTACTTGCAGCGGGTGTCGACGGTGCTAGGTGAGGTGCAGGGAGTCCTGGCGGCGCAGTCGTTTAAGCCGCAGGCAAAAATCCTCGCAGCCGACCGGGGGATCACCTGTGTGCAGGTCGACTACGAGGCGCTCAAGGGCCTGGAGTCGCTGCGACCGACGCTGTTCTGAGTCCCTTTCTACCCACGGGTAACCTCGTGGCAACAATTCGTTGCAGCGTGAGGGAGATGTCGTGGCGTTCAGCAGGATCGGGGTCATCGGTCTGGGGACGATGGGCGCCGGCATTGCGGAGGTGCTGGCCCGGTCCGGTGTTGAGGTCGTCGGCGTCGAAGTTGACGACGCGGCGCTTGAGCGCGGGCGCGACCACATCACGAACTCGACCGGCAAGGCCGTCACGCGCGGCAAGCTGACCGCCGAGGAGCAGCAGGCGCTCGTCGGACGGATCTCGTTCGGCACCGACGTCACCGCGGTCAAGGACTGCGAGCTCGTCATCGAGGCCATCCCGGAGCGGATGGAGCTCAAGAAGGACCTCTTCGCCCGGCTCGACGCCCTGCTGGCCCCCGAGGCGATCCTCGCCACCAACACCTCCGCTCTGTCGGTCACCGAGCTCGCCACGACCACCGGCCGGCCCTCCCAGGTCGTCGGGCTGCACTGGTTCAACCCAGCCCCAGTCATGGGCCTGGTCGAGGTCGTGCGCACCGTCGTCACCGACCCCGGCGTCGTCACCGCTGTTGAGGAGCTCGTCGGCCAGGTCGGCAAGCAGAAGGCCACCGCGGGCGACCGCGCGGGCTTCATCGCCAACGCGCTGCTGTTCGGCTACCTCAACAACGCCATCAAGATGCATGAATCACGCTATGCCTCCCGCGAGGATATCGACGCCGCGATGCGCTTCGGCTGCGGCCACCCGATGGGGCCGCTCGCGCTGCTCGACCTGATCGGTCTCGACAGCGCCTACGAGATCCTCGAGACGATGTACCGCCAGTCCCGCGACCACCGGCACGCCCCCGCGCCGCTGCTCAAGCAGTACGTCTCCGCCGGGCTGCTCGGCCGCAAGACCGGCCGCGGGCTCTACACCTATGCCGGCCTCGACTCCGCCGAGGTCGTTGCGGACGCCGACACCCCCTCTGCAGCAGGCGACATGGTGGCGCGGACGGTCACCAGGATCGGCGTCGTCGGCACCGGGACCATGGCGACCGGCATCATCGAGGTCTGCGCCAAGAGCGGCTACGACGTTGTCTACCGCGCCCGCGGCGAGGACAAGGTCGCGGCGGTCGGCAAGAAGATCGCCGCCTCGCTCGACAAGGCCCTGCAGAAGGGCAAGCTGACCAAGCAGGCCCGCAACGCCACGCTTGCCAAGATCTCGGGTACGACGGAGCTGGCCGGCCTGTCCGACTGCGACCTCGTCATCGAGGCGGTCGCCGAGGAGCTGTCCATCAAGAAGGCGATCTTCGCCGCCCTCGACGACGTGCTGAAGCCCGGCGCGATCCTGGCCACCACCACCTCCTCGCTGGCCGTCATCGAGTGTGCGAGAGCAACGAGCCGTCCCGGCGACGTCATCGGCATGCACTGGTTCAACCCGGCCACCGTGATGAAGCTGATCGAGGTCGTCCCGACCGTGACGACCGCCCCGGACGTCATCGCCACGGTCTTCGAGCTCTGCGGCCGCGTGAACAAGCACGCCGTCCTGTGCGGCGACCGGGCCGGCTTCATCGTCAACGCGCTGCTGTTCCCCTACCTCAACGACGGCGTGAAGATGCTCGAGGCGCACTACGCCGACATCGACGACATCGACTTCGCGATGACCGCCGGCTGCGGCCACCCGATGGGCCCGTTCGCCCTGATGGACGTCGTCGGCCTCGACGTGACGCTGGCCATCCAGCAGACGCTCTACAACGAGTTCCGCGAGCCGGGGGACTCCCCGGCGCCGATGCTCGAGCACCTCGTGAAGGCCGGCTACCTCGGGCGCAAGACCGGTCGAGGCTTTCGCGGCTATGCCCGCAAGTAGGGCCAGCCAGCACGTGACCCGGATCGGTTAGTGG
>JAYTHM010000313.1:0-4961 GCA_043732645.1 Frankiales bacterium | reverse complement strand
CCCCGGCAACGAGTGCGCTCCGCCGACTCGGCCCTGGCGGGTCGCGCACCTGCATGCTGACGCCGGTGATGGGCTTAATGATCCCAGGCTTTTGGGTGTACCGAAAGTTAGTGTTCGGTGAACTCTCTCACACGTGCCACCGTCCGCCAGGCAGATCGGTGCAGTCGTTGCCCGTTGCCGTCAGTCCAGGTAGTCGCGCAACGCCTGAGAACGGCTCGGGTGCCGCAGTTTGGACAGCGTCTTGGACTCGATCTGGCGGATCCGCTCCCGAGTGAGCCCGAACTCACGGCCGATCTCGTCCAAAGTCTTCGGCTCGCCGTCGGTGAGACCGAAGCGCATCTTCACCACCGCCGACTCACGCTCGGAAAGGGTCGTGAGGACGTCGTGGAGCTGCTCCTGCATCATCGCGTAGGACACGACGTCGACAGCCACCGGCGCGTCGGCGTCCTCGATGAAGTCACCCAGGCTGCTGTCGTTCTCATCGCCGATGACCGACTGCAGCGACACCGGCTCGCGGGCGTAGCGCTGAATCTCGAGCACCTTCTCGACGCCGAGATCGAGCTCGGCCGCCAGCTCCTCCGGTGTCGCCTCCCGGCCGAGCGTCTGGAGCAGCTCGCGCTGCAGCCGCGTCAGCTTGTTGATCTGCTCGACCATGTGCACCGGAATCCGGATGGTGCGCGCCTGGTCGGCCATCGCGCGGGTGATCGCCTGCCGGATCCACCACGTTGCGTACGTGGAGAACTTGAAGCCCTTGGTGTAGTCGAACTTCTCGACAGCCCGGATCAGCCCGAGGTTGCCCTCCTGGATCAGGTCCAGGAACAACATGCCGCGACCGAGGTAGCGCTTGGCGATGCTCACGACCAGGCGCAGATTTGCCTCGAGAAGGTGCTGCTTGGCCTTCTCCCCGTCGCGCACCAGCCACTGCAGGTCTTTTTGCAACGCGGCCGACAACTTCTGCTGCGTGAGCTTGTGCGTCGCAAACAGCCCCGCCTCGATCCGCTGTGAGAGCTCGACCTCCTGGGCGGCGGTCAGCAGCGGTGTCTTGCCGATCTCCTTGAGGTAGGCCCGGACCAGGTCGGTCGAGATGCCAGCTGAGTCCAGCGGCGCATCCTTCTCGTCTTGGTCTTCGACGTCGCCGACGACCGGCTCGACCTCTTCGTCCAGGCTCTCGACCGTCTCGACCGTTGCTGTGCTCATGGGGACCTCCGGTGGTGCTCGTGTCGCGTGTTGTTGCTTGTTCCCTCACAACCGCTGAGCACACACGTGCGTTCCCGAAACCACCCCGAGGCGCTCTAGAGTAGCGAACGCAGCACGTACTGCATGATCCCGCCGTGCCGGTAGTAGCCCTGCTCGCCGGGGGTGTCGATCCTGACGGTGACGTCGAAGGCCTTGTCGGTGCCGCCTGCGGACGCCTTGACCGTGAGCGTTCGCGGGACCTCCTGGCCACCGGCGATGCCGATGATCTCGAAGCTCTCCTGGCCGGTGAGTCCGAGGGAGGAGGCGGTGTCGCCTGCGGTGTACTGCAGGGGCAGGACACCCATGCCGATCAGGTTGGAACGGTGGATGCGCTCGTAGGACTCGGCGATGACGGCGCGGACGCCGAGCAGCGCAGTGCCTTTCGCGGCCCAGTCGCGGGACGAGCCGGAGCCGTACTCCTTGCCGGCCAGGATCATCAGTGGCACCCCCGCGGCCTGGTACTGCGCGGCAGCATCGTAGATCGTCGTGACCGCGCCGTCCTTGACCGTGAAGCCGCCCTCTGTGCCCGGGGCCAGCTGGTTGCGCAACCGGATGTTGGCGAACGTCCCGCGGATCATGACCTCGTGGTTGCCGCGGCGGGAGCCGTAGCTGTTGAAGTCCTTGGGGTCGACGCCGTTCTCGCTGAGGTACCTCCCGGCGGGGGAGTCCTTCTTGATCGAGCCGGCGGGGCTGATGTGGTCGGTCGTCACCGAGTCACCGAGCACGGCAAGGACGCGAGCGCCGGTGATGTTGGTGACCGGCTTCGGGTCCTTCTGCATGCCCTCGAAGTACGGGGGCTTGCGCACGTAGGTCGAGGTGGGGTCCCAGGTGAAGGCGTCGCCGACGGGCGCGGCGACGGCCTTCCAGCGCTCGTCGCCGGCGAAGACGTCCTCGTAGGAGTCGGCGTACATCTGCTCGGTGATGGCCTCGCCGACGACGCGGGAGACCTCCGCCGGGGTGGGCCACACGTCGCGCAGGTAGACCGGGTTGCCGTCCGGGTCGGTGCCCAGCGGCTCGGTCGTGATGTCCATGTCCATCGTGCCGGCGAGCGCGTAGGCGACGACGAGCGGCGGGGACGCGAGGTAGTTCATCTTGATGTCGGGGTTGATGCGGCCCTCGAAGTTGCGGTTGCCGGAGAGGACACTGACTACCGCGAGGTCGCCTTCGTCGACCGCGGCGCTGACCTCGACCGGGAGCGGGCCGCTGTTACCGATGCAGGTGGTGCAGCCGTAGCCGACGGTCTGGAAGCCCAACTTGTCGAGGAAGACGTTGAGGCCGGCCTTCTCGTAGTAGTCGGTGACGACCTTGCTGCCGGGTGCCAGCGTCGTCTTGACCCACGGCTTGGACGACAGGCCCTTCTCGACCGCTGCCTTGGCGAGCAGACCGGCGGCGACCATGACGTAGGGGTTGCTCGTGTTGGTGCAGCTCGTGATGGCCGCGATGGCGACGGCCCCGTGGTCAAGGGTGACCTTCTCGCCGTTGGACAGCGTCGCCGCCACCGGGTTGCTCGGGCGGTCACCGATCGGGCCGACGTTGACGCTGATCGGCTGGTCGCTCGGCTTGCTCTCGCTGGGGGAGGCCGGGTCGGAGGCGGGGAAGGACTCCCGGCTGGCCTCGTCGATACCGCCGTCGGTGACGGCGCCGTGCCCGTTGCCGCCGATGGCGTAGTCGCGCAGCGCGGTACGAAACATCGCCTTGGCGCTGTCGAGCGGGACGCGGTCCTGCGGGCGCTTCGGCCCGGCGAGCGACGGTACGACGGTCGCAAGGTCGAGGGTCAGCGTCTCGGAGAAGCGCGGCTCCGCCGAGGGGTCGTGCCACATGCCCTGCTCCTTGGCGTAGGCCTCGACGAGGGCGACCTGCTGCTTGGAGCGGCCGGTGAGGCGCAGGTAGGCCAAGGTCTCGTCGTCGATCGGGAAGATCGCGCAGGTGGAGCCGTACTCGGGGCTCATGTTGCCGATCGTGGCGCGGTCAGCGAGCGGGACGTTGGTGACGCCAGGTCCGTAGAACTCGACGAACTTTCCGACGACGCCCTGCTTGCGGAGCAGCTCGGTGATCGTCAGGCACAGGTCGGTCGCGGTCGTCCCGGGGGGGAGCTCGCCGACGAGCTTGAAGCCGACGACGCGCGGGATCAGCATGCTGACCGGCTGGCCGAGCATCGCGGCCTCGGCCTCGATGCCGCCGACGCCCCAGCCCAGGACGCCCAGGCCGTTAATCATCGTGGTGTGCGAGTCGGTGCCGACCAGGGTGTCGGGGTAGGCCAACACGCCGGTTTCTGTCGCACGAGTGAACACGACCTGGGCCAGCCGCTCGAGGTTGACCTGGTGGACGATGCCGGTGTTGGGCGGGACGACGGCGAAGTCGGTGAACGCGCTCTGTCCCCACTTCAAGAACTCATAGCGCTCGCGGTTGCGGTCGTACTCCAGAGCGCCGTTGAGGCCGAGGGCCTCCTTGGTGCCGAAGAAGTCGGCCACGACGGAGTGGTCGATGACCAGCTCGGCCGGCGCGAGCGGGTTGATCTTGGTCGGGTCGCCGCCCAGCTCGGCCATCGCCTCGCGCATGGTGGCCAGGTCGACCACGCACGGTACGCCCGTGAAGTCCTGCAGGAGCACGCGCGCGGGCGTGAAGGCAATCTCGATGTCAGGCTCCGCGGACGGGTCCCAGGCGGCGAGCGCCCGTACGTGGTCGGCGGTGATGTCGGCGCCGTCCTCGGTCCGAAGCAGGTTCTCCAGGAGCACCTTGAGGCTGTAGGGAAGGTTCTGGGCGCCTTCCACGGCGTTGAGCCGGAAGACGTCGTACGACTGCCCTTCGACGGTGAGGGTGCCCTTGGCGCCGAAGCTGTCGAGACTCATCTGGCTGCTCCTTGTTGTCGGTGCTCAGCGACGCTAACGCGCCGCCGGACGGCGTCCTCCACGAGGTCGAGTACTCCGTGGAGGTGGTCTGTGGGCATGCCCGAGGCGAGTCCGGACACGAGGCCGTCGAGGGCCAGGCGCAGGAAGTCCACGAGGATCGGCAGCGGCACGTCGTCGCGAACGACGCCGGCTTTGCGCTGGCGCAGCAGCCGGGCGGTGGTGGCGCCGAGAACGGCACTTTGGTGCTCGGCCCACTTCTGGGCGAAGGCTGGGTCGGTGCGCAGCCGGCGGCGGACCTCGAGCTGAACGCCGAGCCAACCGGCGTCCTTGTTCTGCAAGTCGCGCATGACCTGGACGAGCCCGTGCTGGGCGACCGTCTCGGCCATCTCGACCGCGTCGTCCTCGGCGAGAGCGAGGAACAGCGCGTCCTTGTCCTTGAAGTGGTGGAAGATCGCGCCGCGGCTCAGGCCGGTCTCGGCCTCGAGGACCTTGACGGTCGCGCCTTCGTAGCCATGACGAGCGAAGGCTCGGCGGGCCGCCGCGAGGATCTCGGCGCGCCTGGCGGCGAGCTGCTCGTCAGAGACCTTGGGCATGAGTCGACCTTAGCAAACCGTACGTCCGTCTTGCAAGATCTGGTGGCGGGCGTCAGTTGTCGCGGTCGCGCCGGATGATCGCCTTCCGGCCCTTGATGACGCTGGAACGCAACGCCTTGATGACCGCGTCGATCTCGGACTCCGGAACCTCGACGAGGGAGAACCGCTCGGTGATCTCGATGCTCCCGATCTGCTTGCCGGTCAAATGGCTCTCACCGGCAATCGCCCCGACCAGGTCCTGCGGGCGCACACTCGCCGCCCGGCCGGCGCCGATGTAGAGCTT
>JAYTHM010000312.1:0-4969 GCA_043732645.1 Frankiales bacterium | reverse complement strand
ACCCAGCCCCGCCCAGGGCGCTTCACCCCTGCCGGTTGGTCCAGCAGCGCCGAGCTGCGCGCGGCCGGCGACTTCGCTGCCCCCGATCTCATGGACGTCGAGACCGTCTCGGTGCTCCGCAAGCGGTGGCTGCGCCACACGCTCATCAAAGCTCGATTCGCCACCACCCTGGCCCACCCTGCAGTCCCACCTGCAGCAATTGGACTTCGAACGCGTCCCCGCCCTGCGCCTGATGGGCCGGGCCTTCGAGCTGCGCGCCAACGTCAGTGCCTACGACGCCTGCTACATCGACCAGGCCAAAGCCCTGAGCTGCCAGCTGGTCACCGTCGACGCCCGCCTGGCCACAGCACACCCGGTCCGGTGTGCCCGATCCGCGTCCTACGGTGAGCGCATCGCAAGTGGCTCGGCGCCCAGCACCTCCCGGTAGGCGCTCACCCAGTCGGCGGCGATGGCGTTCTGCGCGTCCCGCAGAAGTAGGTGTCGCCGGTGCCAGCGGGGGTGCGGCTGCACGCGCATGCCCGCCTGCTTGTGCTCTCAGGTTGAGTCCCGGATAGTCTCAGGTCCATAGAGTTCGAATCGTTGGATTTGCCCGCGCGCGAAAGGGTGTTAGTGGTGGATAAGGGACTAGGAGTCGCGTCTGCTTTGGAGGCACTGCGCGAGGAGTTGAGTAACGCAAAACTCGCAGGTGACGAACACCCGCTTAAGTTTACTTTGCAGCCGATTTCGTTGAAGCTGCAGGTCGAGGTCACCACCGAAGCCAGCGGCAAGATTGGTTGGAAGGTGTTGGGTTTCGGCGGGCGTCACGAGTCTGCAACCACCCATACGCTGGAGTTAAACCTGGTCCCGTTCTGGCAGAAGATCGATGGGACCCGCACCCCGGACTTCACCATTTCTTCGCCCGACGTGGTCGGAGACGTCGGGCCGACGCACCCAACTGCTTCCGGTAGCGCCTAGGCAGGACGCGGTGTCCCCAACCGACGCCGGCTCGATGCCACCTCGCCTGAATCGAGTCGTCGCGGTGGTGGCGACCCTGAGTAGCGGACGGGTTCAGCTAGGTACCGGCTACCTACTGAGCCCAGGGGTGGTGATCACCGCGCGACACTGCACTCGCGATAAGATTCTCGACCAAGAGGCTCGCAGCCTCGAGGTGTTTCGAGCTACCGGTGGCGCCACTGCCCAGGTTGAGGTGGTGCAATGCTCAGCGCTGGGGGCGTTGGACGTCGTGGTTCTGCGGCTCACCGCCCCGCCATGGCAAGAGGAGATAATGCCGGTACCGGGGTTCACCCGTGTCGACAGGGGTGGAGCCGGTCAGCTAACCGACTGCGCCGCGATTGGGTTTCCTCTATTCCAATATGATGGAGCCTCAGATGACCGCAGAACTGCCGAGCTGCATGGGGTGATCTACCAGACCGACGAAGCGATCACTGGTCGGCTGTTGCTGCGCGAACAGCTGCTCGCTGGTGTACCCGCGTTTTACGGAGTTCCGCATGCACCAAATCAAAACGAAGCTGTGCAGCAGCGCCCCATCACGATCTGGGGCGGACTATCTGGGGCTGTTGTGTTTCATAATGGCCGTGTGCTCGGAGTCGTTGTCGAGCACCATCCTCGGCAGGGCCCTGCTGCGCTGCAACTCGTCGCGATTGACAAAATCTGCGAAGCAGCGCACCAAGATGCGGACGACACGACGGTGATGTCGCTTCTGGGCTTGCCCCGGCCCGAAGCGCTGCCCTGGGCGTCCGAAGAACCAATCGCGCCGCTGTTTGAGCTGGTGTCCGTGCTGGGCACCGCGGGTGAGCTACCGCCCCTGGCAGGCCTGGACCCCTACCGGCTCGGCTCGGCCCCCTCGGACTACGGCAACAGCAGCACCCATGGTCAGAACGATCCGTACGTGCTCCGCACCCACGCGGATGTCGACGTTCGTATGGCCGAGGGGTTGAAGCCCGGCCGCCTCGTGCTGCTGGTCGGGCCGTCGAAGGCCGGCAAGACCAGGACTGCATTCCACGCCGCCTGGACAGTCGACAATCAGTTCTGGCCCAATGACGCGGTGGTTGTCGCGGTCCCCGTCGTCGGGCAGCTCACTGCTCTAGCGGGGCATCCCCGCTGGCAGACGAGTACCGATCCGATCTTGCTGTGGCTTGATGACTTGCAGACACACTTGACCGGCTCTGACTCGCTGACGACCAGCGTGCTGACCCATCTACTGAGCCGACCGGGCCCCACGCTGTTACTCGCCACCCTGCGCAACGAGGAGCGCGATCGACTTTCCACTGACGCGGGCGAACTGGCTAAACCTATACGCGCGATTTTGGACCTCGCGAAACCCACGACCATCGAGCTGCGTCCCACCATCGACCACCCTTCCGAGCACACCGCCGCCACCCTGGCTTACCCGCAGGCCGACCTGGGTACTGCTGGCCTCGCGGAGATCCTCGCGCACGCCCCTGCGCTCCTGGCGCGCTACCGAGACAGCCGTACTGCTGACCCCCTTCGGTATTTGGTGGTTCGTCTCGTAATCGACTGGGCCCGGACCGGACCGGACCGCCCCTTGCCCGAACCAGACCTCCTACAACTGCTTCGCAACACCCTTTGGAACGAATACCCTGATCTTGAGCCTAACGAAGGCGAGCTCGCTGCCGCTATCGCATGGGCACGCGCCCCCCTGCCAGGGCAAGCCCGTGCCGCCCTGTTAATCACTCACCCACTGCCGGGCCACATCCGCGGCTATCGACCATTCGACTATCTGATTGCCGCCGACAATGGGCAGGATGGACGATTGCGCTCGATCCCAGATCAGTTCTGGGAGCAGATCCTGTCGATCTCTGATTCGCGTGACGCTATGCAAGTTTCTGCCGCGGCTTACTTTCTTAACCTAAATACAGTCGCCATTACCGCTAGCCGACAGGCCGCCGCCGCCGGCAACACCACCGCGGCCTACAACCTCGGGGTCCTCCTCGCCGACCGGCTCGACCCCCCGGACCTCCCCGGTGCCCGGGCGGCCTGGGAGCAGGCCGCCGCCACGGGCAACACCACCGCGGCTTACAACCTCGGGGTGCTCCTCGCCACCCGGCTCGACCCCCCGGACCTACCCGGTGCCCGGGCGGCCTTCGAGCAGGCCGCCGCCGCGGGACACACCAACGCGGCCTACAACCTCGGGCTGCTCCTCGCCGACCTGATCGACCCCCCGGACCTACCTGGTGCCCGGGCGGCCTTCGAGCAGGCCGCCCCCGCGGGACACACCGCCGCGGCGTTTGCACTCGGGGTGCTGCTCGCCGCCCAGCTCGACCCCCCGGACCTACCCAGCGCCCCAGCGGCCTACGAATAGGCCGCCGCCGCCGGCAACACCGACGCGTCGTTCAACCTCGGGTGCCGGCGCGGAGCCTGCCTCTCACTGCTCAAGCTCCGCGCCCCGGTGAAGTGTGCAGCCTGGCAAAGAGGCTCATCGCAGTTGAGGGTGTAGTCGGGGTCTGAAGCCGCCGGTCTCGAGCAGGCTCCTGGCGATGTAGTTGGTGAGGTTGCGGAAGCCGAAGGCGGTGCCGCGGACGTGTTCGAGGCAGCCGTTGATCGCCTCTGTCGGTCCGTTCGACGTGCGGGGACGGTCGAAGTAGGCCAAGCCGTCATCGGCCCGGCGGGTCAGGGTCCGACCGAAGGTGATGAGCTCGGTGAGCGCGGGCGGGACGCCGGCGGTGAGGGCGGTCTTGCCGGCGGCCCGGTCGGGGTGTCGGTAGGCGGTGACGATGCGTTGGTAAATGCCCCAGCTCGCCTCGACCTAGACGTGGGCCTCGACCGCGAAGACTCTGGCGAGCTGGTCGTGCTGGCGGTCGGTGAGCAGCTCTGCCCCGGTGCGTAGCACCCGCCGGATGCCGTAAAGCGGGTCCCCGGTACGGCCACGGTGCCCTCACGTCGCCTGCTGGACTCTTTGCCGGCAGCGGTCCAGGGCGTCCCCGGCCAGGGCCACGACGTGGAAGGGGTCCATCACCGCGACCGCCGTGGGCAGGACCTCGGCGGCGGCGGAGGTGTAGCCGGTGAACCCGTCCATGGCCACGGTCTCGATACCGGCACGAAACGCGGGACTCTGGGCGAAGAGCCAGGTGGTGAACACCGCTTTGGAACGCCCAGAGACCATGTCCACCAACCGGGCTGGGCCCGTGTCGTCACGGACGGGGGTGAGGTTGATGATCACGGTGACGAAGCGTGCGCCGTGGTGGGTGTGACGCCAGCAGTGCTCGTCGACCCCCAGGACCCGCACCGCCTCCAGCCTCCCTGGGTCGTCGATGAGCAGCTGCCGGCCGGCGTCCAGGACGGCGTCGTTGACGGTGTGCCACGACGTCCCCAACCCGTCGGCGACCCGGGCGACGGACAGCCGGTCGATGACCACCCACGTCAGCGCCCAGAGCACCGCCGACCGGCTCAGCTTGGACCTCGGCGCCGCCGCCGAGCTGGTGTTCTGGCGCCACACGTGACCGCAGCCGGGGCACACGGTCACCTGCAGCAGCGTCGGCCGCCAGCCCACCGGGACGTGCGCCAACCGCCGGACGACAGTGTCGCGGGGCACGCCCAGCTCACCGCACCGGGTGCACCAGCAGGACCGTTCGGTGACGTCCTCGGGCTCCACCACTCGGCACGCGAACACCGACTGATCGGCACCGACGTGCTGGGCGGCCACGGTCAACCCCAGCCGATCGAGCAAGCAGAACTCATCGAGATCAGGGCAGTCGAAATTAGGCTCAGCCACGTCGAGGTCTTCCAGATGGACGGCGTCTAAACCACCATCATCGGAGGACCTCGACCCTCACCCCCGCACCAACGCGCGACCAGGGGCTACACCCTGGTTTGAAAAGAGCCGGGATGAGTCGGACTGCGGTGCTCAGTAATGTGGTGTGGGAGCAGATCGAGCCGTTGTTGCCGTCCTCGGATGGTCGGCGGGGTCGCCCGTTCCGGGATCACCGGCAGGTGGTGGAGGGCATCGTCT
>JAYTHM010000311.1:0-4989 GCA_043732645.1 Frankiales bacterium | reverse complement strand
CACCGAGGACGCCCACCGGTAGTGCTTCGTGGCGGCATGGGCGTGAAGCAACGATCCGCCGCGCTGGCCCACCTGGAGCATCCCACAGCGGGCGCGCCCCTCCTCGTCGTAGCCACCGGGCCCTTCGTAGGGGAGGGCTTCGACTGTCCCGCACTTGACGCCCTCTTCCTCGCGGCACCGATCGCGTTTAAGGGCCGGCTCGTGCAGTATGTCGGACGCATCCTGCGCCCTTATCCCGGCAAACTGACCGCGGAGGTTCACGACTACCACGACGTACAGGAAGGTGTTCTCGCATCCTCACTGTCCAAGCGCGCCGTCGGCTACGTCAGCCTCGGCTTCCCCGACCCTCGGTGAACAATCGTCTCCAGGCTCGCGGGAACGAGGCTCGGGTCGGTCACCCGGGAACGAGGCCGCGTCCACTGTAAGTAACGACCAACTACTTCGATCAAACCCGGCATCGAGCTTAAGCACGAGCTGGCGTTATGTGCGCTTCGCTGAAGTGCTCCCCTCCCCTCTCTGTCAGCCTGGGGTGAGGCACCGGTCGGTGCTTGAACGGCGTAGCCGCGGTGGCGGACAGAGTCGAGCGGAGGTTCAACGCGGACGGGTCTATCGGGATCGTCGTTCCGGCTCCAGTCGCATCTCCGACCGGAATGTGATCCTGTGTCGCTGAGCGGTCTATCGGGACCTCCGCGGGGTGTCGTTTTGGCCCGAGGCGCGCTTGGACGCGGGGTCTGCGTCCCACCAGGTCAGCACGCGAAGCGCGTGGAAGGTGAGCCACCTGGAGGCCTCGCCGGGACTGCTGTCGACGTCGAACCAGGCGCGGCCCTCGTGACGCAGTTGTTGGTGCCACGTCCCGTCGGTGTCACGTGCGGACCGGATGAACTCGACGGCCTCAGCCATGCGGTCGTCCGGCCGCCGGCCGTCATGCAGGCAGGCGGTGTGGAAGTAGTCCGCCGCGCGGAGCACGCTGTAGAACCAGCGGTAGGGGTAGGCGAAGTGCGTGGCCCACGGCGCGTGGACCTGCCCGGTGCTCAGGCGCCGCATCAGACCGCGTTGGAGGAGGTACTCCTGGCCGTGGTGCCGCGCCTCCTGAAGCGCCGGTGTGCCGCCCGTAAGGATCTCGTGGTCGAGAATGCCGTTCAGGCTGTTGAGCGTGGAGTGGAAGGAGGACCGTTGCGAGCCCTCCACCCACATGCAGTTCCACCCTCCGTCGGCGAGCCGGTGCTCGACGAACCAGTCGGCGATCGCCGACACGTCAGCGCCCAGCCACGCCCCGTTGGCAAGGGTGTAGCCGTTGATGCACGCGTCGACCTCACCGCCCCAGAAAGGCAGGTCGTCGTACTCCCAGCGCGCGTTACGCTCCAGCAGCCCTGCAGTGTCCGAACGCAACGCAGCGGCCTCGACACCCCACTCACGCAACGCGTTGAGCGACCAGGTGGTCGCTGTCCAGGGCTGCCCCGGCTCCGCTGGCGTCGCATCAGCTGGGAAATAGGCCCCACCTGCCCACTGGCCGTCCGCATCCTGGCGAGCGAGCAGTTGCGCTCCATAACCCTCCACCGCGGCACGGGCACGTGTGTCCTGCCAGACGTCCTCGGGCATCCCAGCAAGGTCGCGCTCAACCTGCCAACCCAGGCTCGGGTCAGAGTCCCTCAGCCAAGCGAGCAACGCTGGATCCATCACGCTGGGACAGTAGCGCCCAAGGACCAGCACCGAGGCGGGACGCGGAGCGACCCACCGCCCGCCACGAGCCTGAAGTAGCGCCAGCCAGGGTCCGTTGTGGGCGTCGCTTTCAGGGGTTGAACGCTGAGACGCGTCGACCCTTCCGGGAGCAACCTCACTGGGCTAGGCGTTTGACGATCCGGCTGAGCTGATCTTGTGCCCGTTCGTAAAAGTCTTGCGTGGTGGGGTCGAGGCCGGTGAGTCTTTTGGCGTCGCCGGGAAACATAACGCCGGAGGCGACCATTGCCTGCAGGAACAGCAGGACGAAGGCGGGGTCGAGCTCGGCAGCGATCTCCCCCGCCTGCTGGCGTTCACGAAGTCCTGCCACCTCGGCACTGTCCGGCTCGTAGGCGACGGTTGTCGGGTCCTGATCGAGCGTCTCACGCAGGAACATCCGCTGAAGGTGCTGCCCGTCGTATCCGGACTGCAAGTAACGCAACACCAGATCTACCAGGGTCGTGCCGGGAGCGTCGAATTCGCGTTCCTGGGCGTACCAGCGCTCGATGATCGCGTTGTAGAGGCCCTGTTTGCCGCCGAAGTAGTAGGAGATGAGTTGCTTGTTCAGTCCCGCCCGGGCCGCTATGTCATCGACTCGGGCACCGGCCAGACCATGGTCGGCGAACTCGATCTGGGCCGCATCCAACAGCGCGGCGCGACTGCGCTCGGCGTCGCGCAGCCGTGCGTCGCCCTCGGGTGCGCGCCGGGACCCTGCCATGTATTCAGCCTAGGACAAGCACAGTCATCCCTCTGACCTTCACAGTCACCTAACTGGTTGACAGAGGAGGGCTGGGCCGTCACGCTGCAGCTCATAGAACCCATCGTCGAAGCGCGTGGCCTAAGCAAGCACTACGGCAACGTCCGCGCCCTCGACGATCTGGACCTGGTGGCCCCAGCTGGCAAGGTGCTTGCGCTGCTGGGTCCGAACGGTGCGGGCAAGACGACTTTGGTGCGCCTGATCGCCACCCTGACCCGGCCAGGCGAGGGCAGCCTGCGGGTGGCCGGGCACGATGTGTGCACCCACCCGGCACGGGTCCGTCGGGCCATCGGGTTGGCCGGCCAGTCCGCGGCCGTCGAGCCTGCACTGACCGGTCAGGAGAACCTGCGGATGGTGGCGCGGTTGTTCGGCCACAGCCGCCGCGATGCCAGGGCGGCCAGCGAGCGGGTTTTGGAGCAGCTGGGTCTCGCCGAGGCCGGGCGCCGGCTGGTGCGGACTTACTCCGGAGGCATGCGCCGCCGTCTGAACCTGGGCGCCAGCCTCGTCGGTTCACCCAAGCTGTTGCTGCTCGACGAGCCGAGCACGGGCCTGGACCCCCGCAGCCGCAACGAGCTTTGGGTGGCCCTGGAGGACCTCGTTGCGCAAGGCACCGACGTGTTGCTGACCACCCAATACCTCGAGGAAGCCGACCGCCTTGCCGACCTGATTGCCATCATCGATCACGGACGGCTCGTCGCCTCGGGCACCGCCGACGAGCTCAAAGACCGAGCCGGTCGCGACGTGGTCGACGTCTAGGTCCGCGACGCCGGTGACCTCGACCGGGCCGGCGCGCTGCTCGGTGGGGAGGCGATCCTGGACCGGGCCACCCACCGCATCACCGTGCCGGTAGTTGGTGGGGCGGACGTGATGCTGGCCCACGCCCGGACAATGTCCGACGCCGGTGTGTCGCTCGCCAGCATCGCACTTCGCAGACCGACGCTCGACGACGTGTTCCTCGCACTGACCGGCCATGACGCCGTGGCGGCACCCGACATCGAGCCCGACCGCGACACGAAAGAAGACGCGGCATGACGACGACCACGCCCAACCCGGTACACCGGTCAAACGCCCCAACCGGGACGGCCAGCTTTCTGACGACGCTGTCAGCCGTGGCCCTGCGCACCGCCCTGAAGATCGCCCGCAGCCCGTAGATCCTTGGCATCGCGGTGGTGCAGAGTGTGCTGTTCCTGTTCCTGTTGCTGTTCCGCTTTGTGCTCGGCGGCGCGATAGGCGTACCGGGCTTGTCCTACGTCGACTTCCTTGTTCCCGGTTTCGTCGTCAGCGGGCTCTTGTTCACCGCCGGCGGAGGCGCCGTCGCCGTCGCGGAGGAGGCGGCGGCGGGACTCTATGACCGGCTTCGCTCCCTGCCCGTCCCCAACCTCGCGGTCCTCGCGGGCCGGGCCGTCACCGACGCCGCACTGATGATCGTCGTCGCCCTCGTGACCCTGGTGGTGGGTTTCGCGGTCGGCTTCCGGACTGACGCCGGCATCGTGACCTGGATCCCGGCCCTCGCCCTGCTCGTCCTCTACGCCGTCGCCCTCGCCGGACTGTTCGTCTGGATCGGCCTGATCAGCGGCTCTACCCAAGCCGCCCAAGGCTTCGGCATCCTCGGGCGTCCCATTCTCTTTCCTGTCCAGCGCGTTCGTCCCCGTCAACACCATGCCCGCGGTACTACGAGCCTTCGCCAACTGGCAGCCCCTGACTTTCATGGTCAACATCTGGCGCGGGCTCCTACTCGGCCACAACGTCACCGCCACCTTCGACCACTCCCTCGCCTTCTACCTCGCCGGTTCCTTCATCTGGTCCGTCGTACTACTCGCCCTGGCCGTGCCACTCACCTTGCACGCCTACCGAAAGGACTGAACAACGCCCACGGAGGCAGGTCCCAACTGCGGCCCAGCGTTGCCGCAACACGACCGCCTTGTCAGTCGCCGTCAAGGCCGGACTTTCGGCAGATCAACAACCCATCGGCAGGTGCTGTCGGACTGACGCCGCGCCACCTCTACGGTGGCCCCGCGAGGTACCCGTGGGGCCGCGCCCCCATGCACGATCGACGTGCGCTGCTCGCCCGCGGTGGCAGGATGGCCGGGCGGCCAGCAGATGCTCGTACACGTCCCGGATCGCGCACGCGCCGATCACACCCTGCTCAGTCGGCGACGCGAACGCCGCCTCAAGTTTGTAGAGCGCCAATACCCCTCGTGTCACCGGCGTTGGCGCGCTCAACGAAGAGGCGGCTCAGGTCCTCCGGACGTACAGGAAGGCACAACGGAGACGTCGTGCCGACCACGGTACTGGAGCAGATCGCGAGGTGGACGGCGACGTGACGTCCGACGCCTGCTCGATCGGTGACAACGGCCCTGACGGATTTTTACTCTCCGATGCCGCGATCGACTGGATCGAGGAACTGCCAACTAAAGGGGCTCTCCTGCTGGTTCCGTGGGTCGTTTCATGCGGCTTGACGGCCGGGTAGGGGTGGGCAGTAGCCGCCGAGGTTGAGCATGGCCAGGGCGATCATG
>JAYTHM010000310.1:0-5014 GCA_043732645.1 Frankiales bacterium | reverse complement strand
ATCGACCGCGCACTCTGGGCACCCTGAGCGTGAACGACCAGTGCGACGCCTGTAACGAGGCGTCAGCGGGAAGCCACAAGTAGGGCAGAGCCGGTCTTATGAACGGCACATCCACACCGCCCGTCCGCCTCTCATGCTTGATATTCGTGCGCGATCCTCGACCACGTGCCGTCAACGGTCGTACCCGCGCCAACGGTCAGTTGGCCGCAGCGCTGTCGTTCGCACGAGATTGGGCGCTGCCGGGGGCTTGTTCAGCCGTTAGCTGTGGACCGTGCGGGCTCGGCGCATAGAGCGGTGCGCACTGCCGTCTTGAGTGCTTCCACCTCCGCGCCGGACCGGTCTGCGTAGGGCTGGGCGCGACGCCAGGCGACGTGCCCGTCCGGACGGACCAGGACTGCGCCGCCCGATTGGACGCCGTAGCTCTCGGCCCAGCCGGGCGCGTCGATTTGGTGAAAGCGCAAGGGTGTCCCGGGGTCTGCGCTGATCGTGCGCGAGGCGTCCGCCCAGCCTGCGCCTACGTCGGAGAGCAGAACGAGATCGGGGCCGAACAGGTCGAGGATGGATCGGCGACGCTGGTTGTCCAGCCACAGATGCGGGGCGCGGCAGCCCGGGCGGGCGGTCGGGGTGTAGTCCGAGCCGGCGGCGTCCGGGTCGGCGCCGGCTGGGTCGTCGTCCGTGATGGCCGTTGAGACATACCGGTAGCCCATATCGATCTGGCGGATCGAACGTTGGGGCTGCGCCGGCGGCCGGCCGGCGAAGACTTCCCACATAGCCCAAGCCTCAGCGGCGGTGCGACGCGTGACCGGTAGCCGCTCGGCCTGATAGGTCTCCAGCAGCGCGTCACCGGCCCGGCCACCGAGCGCCGCGGCAAGCTTCCAGGCCAGGTTGTGGGCGTCGTGCATCGCGGTGCTGACACCGGTCGCCCCGGCGGGCGGTACCCGGTGGGCAGCGTCTCCGACGAGGAAGACCGGGCCAGACCGCAGCCGCCGCGCGGTCTGGGCGGCCGCGGTCCAAACGCGGTGTCCAAGGACCTCGACAGGCAGCCGTGAGGCGCCAATCGCCGCGCGGACCTTATCGACGGCGTGCGCGCCGTCGGGGTCAGCGGGATCGACCGGGCCACTGAGCACCCACCGATCGTCAGGGTGGGTCCACAGGAGCACCGAACTCGAGCCGGCGAGGACGTACAGGCCGTGCGGGTTCCGCCCCACGTACGGGCTGAGGTCGGCGCGAAAGGCGATCCAGGTGCGGGTACCCAAGTCGGGCTCGCCGTCCATCGGGATGCCGAGCCGGCTCCGGACGCCGCTGTGCACGCCGTCCGCCGCGATCAGGTAGCGCGCCTCGACCCGCTGCTCGCGCCCGCCGTCGGTCTCGACCACGGTCGCGACGACACGGTCAGGGTCCACCGCCAGCCCTGTCAGCTCCATTCCCTGCCGCACGGTCGCGGCAGGACGGTCGGCCGCGTGAGCGTGGAGCTGTTCCTCCAACACGTCCTGGGCGACCGCAAGGCCCTCACACGGGCTGACGTCGTCGTCGGCCGACGCGCCGATGCGCTCCCCGCGCGTGGACGGGGCGCTGAGCACCGAGTGCCATTGCACGCCCGGCGTGATCGGCAGCCCGACCGCCCGCAGGGCGTCCTCCACCCCACAGCTACGCGCGATCTCCATGGCCCGGGCATGGATCCCGCGGGCCCGCGGCAGCGTCGAAGGTCGCGTCCGCTTGTCCACCAGCAAAGATGCAACCCCCTGCCGGGACAGCAGCAGCGACAGGGTGAGACCCGCGGGGCCGCCGCCCACGATCAGGACCGGTGTCTTCGTCGGCAAGTCGCCTGCAATTGGGACCTCCCCTCCTCCATGTCATAAGGAAGCTATGACGAGGAGAGTGCTACTTTGAAAGCGTGGATGTCAAGACCGGCCCCACACACCGGCAGCGCCAAGCCGCCGCAACCCGCTCGCAGATCGCCGCGGCCGCCCGGGAGTTATTTGCCGAACGCGGCTACGTAGCCACCACCATCGCGGCGATCTCCGAACGGGCCAACATCCCGGTCCAGACCATCTACTCCGCGCTGGGCAGCAAGGCCAGCATCCTGCAGGAAGTCACCCGCCTGGCCATCGAGCCCCTCGGCGTAACCCGGACGTGGGCGCAGGCCGCCGCCGGCACTCCACAGGAAGGCCTGCGGATCAGCGCCGGCTTGCAGCGGCGCCAGTACGAACAGATGTACGACGTTGTGACGACCCACCTCGAGGGCGCCCGCGTCGACGCGGACATAGCCAAGATCACCGCCGCCATCCTCGCTAATCGCGAACGCGGGGTCGGGGCATACCTGCAGTCGATCGCAGCGCACCTGCGGCCAAGTATCGACGCCACGCGCGCGCTGGATATTTACCTCACCCTTGTGCTGCCTGAGGTCTACCGGTCGCTGGTGCTAGAACGCGGCTGGACCCCGGCACAGTACGAGAGCTGGCTAGGGAACCAGCTCGTGCACCAGCTGCTCCGGTAAGGCGCACCCCCGAGGGCAGCGGACATGAGTGGTGCCCGGCCTCGTTCCAGCGATGCAGGGCCGTTTCGCGGTATCGAGGCTGCCCGTCACGGTTCCCGGCACGCCGCCGCCGGTTCACCGCTACGACTAACCCCCGGACGCAGCTACAAGGCGTGCCAGATCCTGGTTGGGGCGCGGCTCGGTAAGCCCGTATCCACCGTCGCTCGGGCTGGTGCCGGCGCGAGCGGGATGTCTTAGCTGCTGACGGAACGGGACGTGTTGAGGTGGCCGGGCTGTGCCGGCTGGTCTCCACTGACGTCTCCGGTGGGTCCTGTCGGACGGGCTGGTCGGGGTTCAGGCCACCAGTGGTGGGCCGGTCGCACCGACGAGCATCTGCTGCCAGGCGTGCTCCCATGGCCACTGCGCGGGAAGGTGCAGGGTGAGCTTTCGGGAGGATCTGGCGAGCCTGGCCGGGACGGTGATGAGCTGCGCACGGATCCTGCCGGTCGTCGCGCGGGCGTGGACGGCGCCGGCGAGGGTGCCGGCGGCGCGGGTGAGGTTGAAGGCCATTGTGGCGCAGACGAGCCAGGCGCTGTTGGCCCAGAAGTGACCGGACGGCAGGTGCGCGAGCGGCCCATTCTTCAGGTCGGCGATGACCTGCTCGACGATCGCGTGCGCCCGGTGCGTCTTCTCTACTTCGAGCATCGGCAGTGGGCTGTTGGTGAACACCGCGTGGTAGCGGTAGGCGGTGAACAGCTCACTCTGGTTCGCCGGGTTCAGGTCCGGCACCCGCCGCACGATCAGCCGGGCGGTGACCCGCTGCGCCTTCGCCTTGGATGCGAAGGCGGTGTAAGGGATCTCGGCGACCTCGGCGTTGCTGACCCAGCGATGGGAGGCCTCGTCGTAGATGGCGTTGGTGTACTTGATCGGCGTCCACGCGCCGACAGGGATCTCGCTGATCGCCTTGCGCATCGGGATAAGCAGCCTGGCGACGATGGAGAAGCACGCGCCGTGCCGCAACGCCGTCTCGATCACGTCGCGGCGGTAGAACGCCGAGTCGGCCCGCAGGATCACCAGGCCCGCGGCGCCCGCCTTATTCGCCGTCCCTAGCGCCTCTGCGATGAGCTTGGCTGAGCCGTTGCCGTTGTTGGTCGACCCGCGGCGCAGCCGGGCGGCGGCGATCACCGGTGCCGACGAGCGGGTCGAGACGGTGGCGATCAGCGCGTTCAAACCTTTGACGCCGGTGTAGCCGCGGCCCGCGCCTTGCTTGGCGTAGCCGTAGGTCTGCTTGAGGGTGTCATCCACGTCGACGAACGCCAGCTCACCAGCACCAGCAAGCAGCGGTGCCTGCCGGGCCAGGTTGATCAGCAGCCGCGAGTGCACCGCGTCGAGCTGGCGGACGTGGCCGAAGGTGAAGCTGCGCAGGAACGTTCCGAGGGTCGACGGTGCGCGCACCCCCTCGAGGAGCCGGCTCATCCCGCCGTGCCGCAGCAGGTCCATGTCGTCGATGCTGTCGGCGCCGGCGATCATCCCGCCGACCAACGCCGGGACCTTCAGGTGCGCGTTGACCCCGCCGGCCTTCCCGATGGGCAGGTGCCGTGCGACGAGCTGGTGCAGACCGGCGCGTTCGGACAGCTGCAGAACCGGCGCCAGCCCGGCGCACGACACGAGGTTCGGATCATCAAAAACGGCATCGAAGCCGTGGCAGACTCGCACCTACCGGGTGCCCTTCTGAAGTGCTGATTCGATCCCTACGCAAGATCGATTCTTCAACAGCAGAAGGGCATTTCGGCGTCACGACCCGCGGCTGACATCAACTACACCGGTGGATCCGGGGTAAGTGCGGCCGGCTCACAGCTCGAGGAACCTGGCACCGTCAACCCGCTGTCCCATTGGCTCCAACTTGCGCACCATCGCGCGGATCGTCGGCGGCCGGTCGAGACATGTGGTCCTGCCGGTCTATGCGGTGGCCACCTTGCACCTGTCCGGATGGGTGCCCGGCGTCGCGTTCACGGTAAACTGCATACTGATCGCCCTGGGACAGGGACTCGCGGTGTCCGCCCTCATCGGTCGGAGCCGCGCTAGCGCACTGCAGCTGTCCGCCCTGCTGGTCGTCGCCTCTGCCCCAGTGATGCTTCTGGCTGCCGTCGTCTCACCTATGGCTGCGACCGCGCTCGTCCTCGCCGGCGTCGTGATTTTCACCGCGGGTGAGCTCAACGACTCACCCGTGATGGCGGCCCTTCCAGCGAGGCTGCAAACGAAAACCTCAGGGGCCGCTACCTAACGGTCCATCAACTGTCGTGGAATGTCTCGAACACGCTCGGACCAGCTCTACTGACAGCGCTGATCCAGGCGGGAGCCGTCCCGGTTTGGAGCGCCCTCGCCGCCATCGCCGCAGCCGGCGGCCTCGGCATGCGCTACCTCGCCACCCACCTCCCCGCTGCGCGAGAGCGCATCGGAATCCCGACAACGACACCCCCGTATCGAGGGTCGCTCCCGCAGCGACAATCCGCAGGCACAACCGTGCAGAAGCGCCCG
>JAYTHM010000309.1:0-5024 GCA_043732645.1 Frankiales bacterium | reverse complement strand
CAACTCCGGGGAGCGCCTCCTCACCATGACTGGTCACCGTGTCGCCGCAACGGTTGCGGGGGCTGCCCAGGTCTCTGTTGGCGCTCCTTGCCTGTAGGGCTCCGGCCTCGCCGGAAGGATCGGCGGCCCACGTACGCCCTATCCCCAGCAGTTTCGGCGCGACGTTACGCACGGTCACCCGCCAGGGTGATCACACGATGGCGCAGGTCGCACGTGGCTGCCGCACGTGCCAGCCTTGTCTGGCTTGTTTTCTGCAGAGCGCTGACGGCCACGACGGGTTGGCCGAGAAACCAGCACCCACCACGCTCGCGCATGCACGTCAGGGCCGCTGCGGGCATCAAGGTTAGGCGTGGATCGGCCGGGGACAGACGCCTCGGGAAAGGGCGCAACTAGGCCGTTCCATCACCCTTCGCTCACATTCGACCTCCACGCCCTTGACGTAGCTCCTTTTTGGGTTTTCCTGGTGACACCCACCCACCAGTGTCAACGGCATAGTGCAGATGCTGGGGTCAGTAAATCCCCGCTGTCTCAGGGCGTTGGTCATAGGTCAGTCTGTTGCGGCTCCGTGGGTCAGCCGACCGCAAGATCACCGACACGGATGTCAAGCAGCTGCGCGCGATCCGGTAGGCCTGCGACAGCTCGTCTGACGGTGGGCACTGGAATGCCCGCGCTTACCGAAACACCTTTGATCACGGTGGGCCTCCTGTTCGCCGTGGACAACACATTTCGATTCGTGTTCGACGCCAAAGCGGGAGCTGGTACGTCCTCAAACTCGATGTGGTTGCCTCCCTTGCCGGCTCACAGGGGGCTGTTCGCGCTCAGCAACTACAGCGGGTTCCAGTCCAGCTACGGGCTGCCCCTCGTCCAGGTGTTCCTCAAGCACCACCGGTGCAGCCACCGGCCTGTTCGGCGCCCGCGGTCGTTTCGCAGGGGTCTGGCGGTTACGGCGACTTGCACCCGGGACGGCCGAATCGATCAAGTTCCGTCCGTCATTGCCTGTCCGCTTGCCGTGAAGCCCTGACTTGGAGGGCCGAAGTTGAGACCAAGACCGAGCGTCACGGCATCGCCCAAAAAGACGCTACAGGTGTGTCCGGCTGGCGCCCCCATGAGACGTCGGTGGCCGAAGGCAGGCGAAGCGATCCCGAGCCCTCGCGGTAAGGAAATCGGTCCGTGGGTAGGTGATGCGCCTGTCCTCGCACAGGCACCCGTTAACCAGGCCGACTTCCACCACCCCGCCCGAGTCGCGCCAGCCAGTGACGGTCACGAGGAGTCGAAGTCAAGGCGTGATGTCTTTCACCTCCGAGGGACGCCGCGAGCTCCTAGAGGCGTTCCTTGCGGTGACCGAAGACGATCAGGTCATACCCGTGGGAGGCGAGGCGTTCGGCGAAGGCCTTGCCGGTCCGGACGAGGCGCCTGTGACCAGGTCGGGTGCGGGCGTGTCAGTTCTCCTTCGAGGGGAGGCTGCAGCTGCCTGGGGGCTCTGTCGGCTGTTGGGGCCGTCGCGTTACGTCGTTGAAGGACGGTTCGGTCCTATGTGGTGCTGGCCAAGGAGGTCGGGTCCTGCGGACCTCGACTGTTGGCCCGCGCGGTGTTGGCGGCGCCGAAGAAAAGGCCCGCGTCGTGCAGTGGCGAGACCAGGAACATGGGGCTGTCTTTGCCGTAGTGCTGAGCCAGTCGCCAAGGCGCGTCTTCGCCCTGCAACATGAGTAGCGCTCGAGATCGTTCGAAGTAGCCCGAGCTCATGTCGATGAAGGGTGTCTTGTTCATGGGGCCCTCCGGTAGCCGCGGCGTGACGATGGTGTGGCCGAGGCGCGTCATGGACTCCCAGAGCCGGCTGATGTAAGACGAGACGAGGTCGACTTTAAGGGTCCAGGATGCGTTGGTGTATCCGATCGCGAAGGCCAGGTTCGGGACGCCGTCGAGCATCATCCCCTTGAACGCGACTCGCTCCGGTACGGCGACCTTGGCACCGTCGACGGTGAGCTCGATGCCGCCGAGCGGAAGCAGGTTCAGGCCGGTCGCGGTGACAATGATGTCCGCTTGGAGCTGCCGGCCTGAGCGCAGAGCTAACCCGGTCGGGGTGAGGGCGTCGATGTGGTCGGTGACGACGTCGGCCTTGCCAGTCTTGATGGCTTTGAAGAAGTCGCTGTCGGGAACGAGGCACAGCCGCTGGTCCCATGGCTGGTATGTCGGGTTGAAGTGGGTGTCGACGTCGAAGCCGGTCGGTAGCCGCTGGACGGCGAGCTTTCGGAGCAAGGCCTTGACGGCGGTGGGCTTGCTCCGAGACAGGGAGTAGATGGCGGTGGCGGTCTTGATGTTCTTCCAGCGGATCGCTCGGTAGGCACGGTCGGCAGAGAGGACTTTGCGGAGGACATCAGCGATGGGATCTTTGGACGGAAACGGCATCACATACGACGGTGAGCGCTGGACCATGGTCACGTGCTGAGCAGCCAGAGCGAGGGCGGGGACGAGTGTGACCGCGGTTGCGCCGCTGCCGACAACGACGACCCGCTTCCCAGCCAGGTCGATCTTCTCAGGCCAGTGCTGGGGGTGGACGATCAGGCCCGTAAAGGTGTCAGCTCCGGGCCAGTCCGGTGCGTAGCCTCGGTCGTAGCGGTAGTAGCCGGAGCAGACGTAAAGGAACCCGCAGGTCCATGTCTGGAGGATGCCACTTGCGGTGTCCTCCACGGTGACGGTCCAGGCCGCGTCTTGGCTGCACCATTCGGCGCGGACGACCCGAGAGTTGTAGCGGATGTGCTCCTCGACGCCGTGGTCACTGGCGGTCTGTCGGATGTAGCGCAGGATCGCGGCTCCGCCGGCGATGGACTCAGGCTCGGTCCAGGGCTGGAAGTTGTAACCGAGGGTGAACATGTCAGAGTCCGACCGGATCCCGGGGTACCGGAACAGGTCCCAGGTCCCACCGCTGGCTGCGCGGGCTTCCACAATCGCGTAGGTCGTGCCCTGCGCTTCGGTCTGTAGGTGGCAGGCGGCGCCGATGCCGGACAGGCCAGCGCCGACAATGAGCATGTCGACGTGCCGCGTCAGCACGGCCGCTGGGGCTTGGTCGGTGGGCAGATCTGTCAAAGAGGTCCTCCGCGGTGGGTGCTTGCAGATCCGACGGGCAGCTGCCAGCCCGTTTGAGAATGGCACAGGTTCGACACCGTGTCGACAAAGCCGTCTTACTGTCGATAAAGTTCGCCGCATGGCATCCTCGACGCGGATCGCAGCGCCACGTGCGCCGGCACCGGTGAGACGGCGGCGCGCAGAGCGTGTCTCGGCTGATGAGCGTGAACGTGAGATCCTGGCGACCGCGGAGTCCTTGCTCGCGGAGCGTTCCCTGCATGAGATTTCCGTTGATGACCTTGCCCGCGGTGCGGGGCTGTCCCGGTCTGCTTTCTATTTTTACTTTGCATCCAAAGAGCAGGTATTGCTGTCACTGCTGGACAGTCTCGTCGAGGAGCAGCTCGTCGATGAGAGGGACTCACCCCGAAACCTGGCCGATGACCCTCCGGGGGTGTGGCGGCACGTCCTCGGAGCGTCGTTTGAGCGTTGGTCTGCCCATCGGGGAGTACTGCGGGCGACGGTCGAGGCAAGAGCCACAAGTGCCGAGTTACGGGAAATCTCGAGCCGGCTGCTCGAGCGTTTCGTCGACCGGACTGCTGCCGCAATCGACGCCGAGCGGGTGCGCGGAGCTGCGCCAGCGGGTGTCCCTGCCCGCGACCTTGCGATCTGCCTCAACCTGATGAACGAAAAGGTCTTCGAGACGATGGCCGCAGGAGTCCAGCCCGCTATCGCGGAGGCCGCAACCCTGGACGCTCTCGTCGGCGTCTGGCTCACCGCCATCTACGGCGCCACCCCCTTTCCTGCAGCCGCCGCACCCGGCGATCGGCAACGACGCGCGTCAAGGAACAGCCATGCTTGACCTGGACAGCACCGAGCAGAACGTAGCTGTGGAGAAACTCCTTGATCAGACGACGAACCCGCTACCGCTACCTGCTGCAGTGCTATCTGCGGCATCGCTACCTTGAGTCCGCTGGCCGGTACCAGGAGATCTTCGTGCCAGAGCTGACGGTCGACAACCCGGCGTACCGGTTCAGCCTGATGGGCCAGGAGCCGTTAGTCCGCTGGGGACGTGAGCAGATCGAGAGGCTTTACCAGCACTGGACCGAGACCGACCAATGCGTGTTCTACGTCGAGGACGAGATCGTTGCGGTCGGTGATCACATGGTCGTCGGCCGTGGTGCCGCTTACCAGCAGACCCTGGGCTCGGGCTGGCCGCCGGCGGCGTTGACGCCGACCCCGAGGCGATGTATCTGAGCAAGTCGCGGATCGCGATGATCTGGCGCTACGACGACCGCTGCCGGCTGCTAGGTGAAGACGTGTGGGAGTTCGTGCCCGGCCGGGGATACATCAAGCTCGACCCGGGCGACGTCCTGACTGCCAAGCAAGCCGGTGAGCTGCTGGCGCCGTTCATCAAGCCGCTGTCGCCGTTCGACGACAGCCTCTTGCCTGGCCTCGTGGCGGTCACCGCGTGAGAGCAGTTGTCTGTCACGAAGGCAAGCTCGAGGTCACCGAGCTGGCCCACCCGGTGCCCGGCAAGGGTCAGGTGCTGCTCAACGTCCTGCGCTGCGGCATCTGTGGCTCCGACCTGCACTCGCGACATCATGCCGACGAACAGGCTGACGTGCTGGCCGAGGCGGGATACGACGGGTTCATGCGCGCCAGCCAGCAGGTGGTGTTCGGTCACGAGTTCTCCGGCCAGGTAGCGGCGTACGGCCCGGGCTGCCGGGCCAAGCATGCTGTCGGCACGCCTGTCGTGGCGCTGCCGCTCACCCGCCGCGCGGACGGCATGCACGCGATCGGCCTTTCGGCCTCGGCGCCTGGCGGCTACGCAGAGCAGGTGGTCGTCGAGGAGTCGTTGATGCTGGCGGTCCCCAACGGCCTGTCCCCAGAGCTGGCCGCGCTCACCGAACCGCTCGCCATCGGCTTGCACGCCGTGCAACGGTCAGAGATCAAGAGCAAAG
>JAYTHM010000308.1:0-5025 GCA_043732645.1 Frankiales bacterium | reverse complement strand
GAAGACCCGCGGTGAAGGCTGCGGTGTCCGGCACCCCCTTGAGCAGAATGCTGCCCACGAGCGGCTTCACCGCCTTGTCCCAATAGTTCGGGTCACCGACCGCGGTCACGCCGACCCCGGGAGAGAAGGACTTGAACTTGTAGGCACCAGTGCACATGATGCCTCCGCCCGGCGTCCCGTACTGCTTTCCCTGCGCCTCAGCAAACTTCTTCTCGATGACGACCCCCGGCAGGGAGGCAAGCTCGCCCTGCAGCCAGTAGTCAGGCTGTTTGAGGTTGATCGTGACCTGATCGGGTCCAGTGGCGGCAATCGACTTCACGCGCGTGAACACTTGCGTGTAGAAGCCACCGAGCTTGCTGCTCTGTGCCCGACCGAGGCTGTACACGACGTCGTCCGCCGTGACGGGGCTCCCGTCCCAGAAGTGAACGCCGGGCTTGACCGTCAGTACGTAGCTCGTCGGGGTGGGCGAGGACAGCGTTGCCAGCCCGGGCCCGACTTCGCCGGTTGGGGACTGCCGCAACAGGGACTCACACATCAGCGAGACTGCCGTGTTCTCCGGATAGTCAAACGCGAAGATCGGGTCGACAGAGTTGACGTCCCGGTAGACCGCCCACGTGATATCCGAGACCGGCTTGGTGCCGGGCGCTGTCGTTGTCTGCAATCCCTTGAGCGGATCGATATTGCCCTTCGTGTTCGCCCCCCCTGTTCGTCCGCAAGCGGCGAGCAGGCTCAGCGCGGACAGTGCGGCGACGGCCATACGCTTGCGGAACATTCTTCCCCCTGGGGTCAATGGGTGTCGTGGACGAGTCGACCACGGATCCAGGTCTGCCGGACCTGAACGGCGTAGATGTCGGTGGGAGCGATGTGGGCCAGGTCGGCGTCAACGACGGCAAGGTCGGCGTCCAAGCCGGCCACGAGCGCTCCCGCCCGGTTGCCCACGCCGTTGACAGCCGCACTACCCGAGGTGTAGCCGGCAAGTGCGCTCGTGAAGCTGATCGCCTGCTCAGGGAGGAACGGCTCCTTGCCTTCGCCACCTGCTGACCTGGGCAGGCTTCGATTGACCGCGACATGCAGGGCGTGGAAGGGGTTGGCACTGGACACCGGCCAGTCGCTCCCCGCACACATTCGTGCTCCCGCGTCCTGCAGGGATCGGAAGGGGTACTGCCACCCACTGCGACGTTGGCCCAGGTAGGGGATGGTCAAATCGTCCATCTGAGCGTCGTGCTGCGCCCACAGCGACTGGATGTTGGCCGTCGCCTGCAGCGCCGCGAAGCGGACGATGTCGTCGGGATGGACGACCTGCAGATGGGCTAGATGGTGGCGCTGGGTGCTGTTCGGCTGGGCCGAGCGAGCCGCTGCGATCGCGTCGAGAGCGTTTCGGACGGCGCGGTCACCCAGTGCATGGAAGTGAACCTGAAAGCCTTCACGGTCCAGGGCACTGACGAACACAGGAAGTCGCTCGGGGTCGATGAAGTCCAGCCCGCCGACATCGCCCGCGCACCCGTCAGAGTCCAGGTACGGGTCGAGCATGGCTGCCGTGTGATTTTCGGCTATGCCGTCAAGCATCATCTTGACGCTGCTGGCGACGAATCGTCGGCCTTGGGCTGCTATGTCCCGACGATGAAGCAAATGTTCGAGTTGATCAAGGTCCCGGTTGCGGTCCCACCACAGGGCCCCCACGACCGTCGCCAGAAGGGTCTGTTCCTGTTCCGCCCGCAGATATGCCGGAAGGGGATCCACACCGTCCTGGTAGTCACCGATGATCGCGTCCTGCCACCCGGTGACCCCAAGCGCAACCAGGTGATCCTGCGCGGTCAGCAGCGCCTCGTACCAGTCGTCCGCTGTGAGGGCGGGCATGAAGCGCCCCACGAGCGCTGATGCTCCCTCTTGGAGCATGCCGACCGGGTTCCCATCTGCGTCGCGCTCAATGCGACCGTCCGCCGGATCAGGCGTGCGTGCATCGACACCGGCCAGCTCAAGCGCCCGGCTATTGACCCAGGCGCCATGACCATCCCGGTTGGGCAGGAAGACCGGCCGGTCAGCAACAACCGAATCCAACAGAGTGCGGGAGGGGATACCGCCAGGGAAGGCATCCATAGCCCAGCCCCCACCGGTGATCCACTCTTCATCGGGATGTGTGTCCGCATATGACCGGATGATGTCCAGGTAGCCGTCGGCTGTGCCCGCTTCGCGAAGGTCGCAGTGCCGCAGCTGATTGCCGGCGAAGACCGGGTGAGCATGTGCGTCGATGAAGCCCGGTACCAGAGTGCCACCCTGCAGGTCGATCAACTCTGCCCCGTTGAGCGGTTCTTGCGGCCCGACGCTCGCCAGCTGGCCGTCCTTGACCCGCACGACGGTGCCTTGTGGCAGAAAACTCCGGCCGTCGAAAACGCTGCCATTGTGGAAGACAACCTGGCCGTCATCAAGATCCGTCACTACGCTCCCATCTCTGACACTCTGGGTAACTAACCACGTTCCTGAACCCGGAGTCAATGGCTCTGACTAAGGTTCGTGGAAGGAAGGGGAGTCGGTGATGGGCGGTGAGCGAGAGGCCGAGTCGGCTCTTGTGCGCAGACAGCCCCGAGGCTCGCTGACACCGGAGCGCATTGTCACGGAGAGCTTGTTCTTGCTGGACAGAGACGGAGTCACTGGCTTCAGCCTTCCGAGGCTGGGTCGCTCGCTGCACGTGGATCCAACGGCGGTCTACCGGCACTTTTCGAGCAAGGACGACTTGGTTCTGGCCATTGCTGATCGGCTCATTGCGGATGCCATGGAAGGGCTGGAGGCGAGTAGTTGCTGGGTTGACACGCTCGTTGACGTCACCACGCGTCTGCGGCGCACCTACCTGGCGCATCCTGCCGCAGCTTCGCTGTCGGCGTTCCGGACGACGCGGCGACCTGCTGAAATGCGCACCGTCGATGTCATCGTGGGGGCACTGCTCCGCGCCGGCTTTAAGGGGGCCGAGGCGGCGGTGGTCTATCGCGCCTACGCCGACTTCAGCCTTTCCTTCAGCGGGGGGGAGGCCTCACTGGTCGCACTGGACCAGAGCGTGCAGGACCTGGACCGCATGGTTTGGACCAGCGCGTATCTCACCGCGCAGCGGGCGGTTCATCCGAACATCTGGCAGATCCGCTCCGCCCTGCCGGACGTTGCCGACGACGAGATCTTCACGACGATTCTTGGCTTGGTCATAGATGGTCTCGTCCTTCGCGCACCAACTCCGTGTGGGTGTGAACGCCACCTTCGAGGGCGAAACTGACGAGTCAGCGCGCTCAGCCGTGGCGGGTGTGGCCGGAGGTCACGAGCACGACCACGCCGAGGATGATGCCCGCAACGGCTCGCCCTCCCATCCGATCCTGGTACCGGAACACGCCCGCCACCGCTACGCCGGTCACCCCGACGGCAGACCACACGGCAACACCACCCCGACATTGAGATGCCGCAAGGACACCATCATGGCCAGGATGGAAGCGGTGCAGGCCTCGATGGACAGGGAACGCAAGTCGTACCAACAGGCCTGTCGAGCCGGGCGATACCCCACTATTCCGCTTCATCCCGGTGACAGATCCGGCCGTCCACGATGGTCATCCGTACAGGGATATCTTTCAGGTCCTCAGGGGGGACCAAGAGAGGGTCTTCCGCCAGAACGGTCAGATCAGCCAGAAATCCGGCGGCCACCCGACCTGTCAACCGCTCCATGCCGGCCACGTGCGCTGGTGCCCGGGTGTACCCAGACAGAGCCTGAAGCGCGGTTAGCCCCTGCGCCGGACCGACCGGCGCGGCATCGGGTCTTCCGGGGGACCGGCGGGATTGAGCTGCTGCCAGCACCCCACGTGGATCGTAGGGAGCGATCGGCCAGTCCGAACCTAGCGTGACAACACCACCGGCGTCCCGGATGTCGCGACAGCGCCATCCGTCATTGGCCCGCGCGTCACCGAGTCGCTCGGACCAGTTGTCCGTGTGGTCGGCCCTGGTGTAGTCGGTGGCATGCGTGGGTTGCATCGAGGCAACGACACCGAGCTGAGCAAACCGGTGCACCTGGTCGGTTGGGAGCGTCTCGATGTGTTCCACGCGGTGGCGCACCGGACTGTCGCTCGGGGTCACGCGCTCCAGGGTGTCGAGCACGTGCTGAACCGCGGCATCGCCAATGGCGTGCGTGGCAGTTTGTATACCGGCTTTTGCGAAGTAGCCGACGGCCTCCGTGTACTCCTGGGGATCTCGCCAGTAGGCGGCGGTCGACTCGCCGTGGCAGTCCGGCTCGTGCAACCACGCCGTGCCACCGTCGATCGTCCCATCCATGAAGAATTTGACAGTAGCCACCGACCACAGGCGCCCGCTCGTACCCACCAGTTCACGGATGGCCTCCCGTTGTGTGGCGTCATCGTCCGGGCGGCACCAAGGCGCCAGGCGCAGCCTCAGTGGCAAGGCATTCGCCTGCTCGAGGTCCTGATAAAGCTCGAGCGCATCGTCGCCGAGATCCATCACGTGCCCACCGGTCAGGCCAGTGGCCGCCATTCCCACCAGGAGTTCCCCGAGCCTGGCCCGACGCTCGTCGACGCCTGCTGTCGGCATGGCATCCCGGACGAGGCGCTGCGCACCCTCCTCCAGGAGGTGCCCGGTCGGCCGACCAGTTTCGTCGCACACGATCATCGACTGTGAGCCGAACGCTCGAGGGCCATCTATGTGCGCTCGCCGCAGCGCTTCTTCGCTAACGACAAGCGAATGTCCATCGAAAATACTGAGCACGACCGGTAACCCCTCCATCACCGAGCCGAGCACTTCGTAGCCGAGAGTCGCGTTGCCGAAGACATTGGGGTCGAGCCCCCACCCCGTCAACCACTGGTCCCTACCGAGGTCACGACCGGCAGCCGCCACGAGGGTGCGGACATCGTCGAGCGTGGTGCACCTCGACAGGTCGACGCCCTGCGTCATCTGCAAGCCCATGACCGGATGCGTATGGGAGTCGACCAGCCCAGGGGCCACCGTGGCGCCCCGCAGGTCGACGACAGTGGTCACCGCCCCCCG
>JAYTHM010000307.1:0-5026 GCA_043732645.1 Frankiales bacterium | reverse complement strand
GCGGCGGGGCCGCGACACAGCTCCAGGGCATTGACGACACCTGCGACACGAACGTGCAGACGTTGACGCCGCTGGACGAAGCACGGCTGGACCGGACGCACCGCTTCCTGCGCCTTTGGCGTCACACCGGGTGGGCGATGTGGGAGCTGGACCTGCTCCTTGACGCTGCAGTGGTCGGCGCCGGTGTGCTGGGAGCCGATGCCCTGCACGCGTTGTTCACATTCCGCATGCTTCAGGACGCGACCAAACTGGCGGTGGACGAGCAGCTCGCCTGGTTCCAGGACCTTGACACCGCCAGCCACCTCGCGTCTGACCGCCCCCGCACCACCTCGCTGTATGCGCGGCTGTTCCTCGACCCCGACATTCCGCCAGACGACGACCTCGCGCAACTTGCAGTCGGTGGTCCGGTGACCCGACCCCTGCTCAGCGACCACCTACCAGCCATCCAGGCTGCCCTTCAGCTCTCCGCAACCGACACCGGCACCCTGTTTGCCCTGACCGATGGCCAACTGACCCTGGCCAACCTGAGCCAGATCTACCGTGTGCTCACTCTGGCCCGCGTTGTCCAGCTGTCCGTGTCCGACCTGGCAGTGGCTGTCCCCTTCACGACCGCACACACGCTGGGGGCGGCGCTGTCCACGCCCGCCTCGGCGCTGGAGCTCATCACCCAGCTGACAGCGGTCCGGAAGTCGGGCTTCACCATCGACACGCTCACCTATGTCCTGTCCATTCAACCGACCAACGCCGGGATCACCCAGGACCAGATCACGACGACCGTCCTGCCAGCGGTCAGGTCGGCGATTCAACGCACCCACGATGAGGTCTCCGGCGGCGCAGACAGCCCCGTGGTCATCTTGGCGCGCGAACTACCCCAGATCCCGGCATTCGCCGACCCTTCCGTCCTGACCCGGGCGGTCTCTGTCGTCGCCGACACCTACGCCGGCTCCCTGCCCGACAGAAACAGCCTCATCACGGCCTCCTTCGGCACGTTCATGGACCCAGCCACGGCCCAATCCGACCTCGCTGCGCTGCCAGGAGGCCTCACGGATGCCCAGCGTCAAACCGCCATCGATACCCGAGCGCGTCAGGTCCTCTCCTCGCTGGCCACCTTCCTGACCCAGACTCGGGTGATCGGGGTTCTGGCCTCCAATCTGACGTTACCTAGCGACGTCACCGCATTCCTGGCGACCACCCTCGTGCTACCCGGCTCCGCCGTGACGCCGCTAGCCGCCTTGAGCGACCCATCGCTGATAACGCATGTCGGCGCGGACTACCTGCCGATCAACGAGACCAACTACCCCGACCAGTACCGAGCTGTTCACCTGCTCGACAAGGTCGGGACGGTGGTCAGGAGGCTGCACCTGATCAAGGATGACCTTGTCTGGTTGCTGAGCAACGCCAGCACCTACGGGGGGCTGGATTTTGCCAACCTGCCGATCCTCAACACCCAGCCGACACTAACAATGGCGTCGCTGCTAACGACATCCCTGATGGTCAAGCTGGACCGGGCCTTCCCTGGCGCGCCTGCCGGCACACCGCTGAAGAGTCTGCACGAGCTGGTCTCGGCAGCAGCGAGCGCAGCGATCACCAACGACGCCGACGCACAGATCGCGCTCGCAGCAATCACCGGCTGGACCGCGGGCGACACGACCGCTCTGGCCACGGCGACCGGCGTGTCCTTGGCCGCGGGGGACTACAGCAAACCGGCCACGTACGACGCACTGCGCACCCTTGCCGCCATGCTCGCCAAGACCGGCGGCAACGGGGCGCAACTGGTCAGCTGGGGTGCCAGCTCGCCAGGTCAGATCGAAGCCACCTCCGCCTACGGGGTCGTGAAGTCGCGCTACTCCAACAAGGACTGGCTCGCCGTGGCACCCACGATGATGGACCCGATCCGGGAGCGGCGCTCCGGCGCACTACAGTCCCACCTTCTCGCACAACGGGACGGTACCGGCGCCCTGCTCCTCGGTGACACCAACGCCCTGTTCGACCACTTCCTCATCGACGTACAGATGAGCTCGTGCGAGATCACCACCCGGATCGTCCAGGCGTATGCCGCGGTGCAGCTCTTCGTCGAACGTTCCCTGATGGGGCTGGAACAGCCGAACGTGACGGTCGAACTAGCCAGGGACGACACCTGGTTGCAGTGGAGCTGGATGAAGCGGTTCCGTATCTGGCAAGCCAACCGCGAGGTCTTCCTGTACCCCGAGAACTGGCTTGTGGAGTCCCAACGGCCCAGCCGCACCGAGATCTTCGTCAAACTTGAGCAGGAAGTCCACCAGGGCGAGAGCACCACCGCGCACCTGGAAAAGGTGGCCCTGAACTACATCGACCGCCTCGACGAGATCGCTCACCTCGTCGTCACCGGCGTGTGCACCGACCCCACAACCGGCACCCACGTGGTCGCCCGTACCCCCGACGACCCGCCCCGTTTCTACCACCGCTCTCTGGTGGACGGCGCCTGGTCGGGCTGGGTGCAGATCCCCCTGGACATCAAGGCACATCAGGCGGTGCCCGCCATGTTCCGGGGACGTCTGTGCGTCTTCTGGCTCGACGTGAAGGTGGCCAACGAGCCTCGCCAGACGCTGCCCAGCGCGCAACCGTCGAACTCCCCACCTAGCCAGGACGTGGACAGGTATGTCGCCGTAGGACTGAACTTCAGCATCTTCCGCAACGGCGCCTGGGCTCCTGCCCAGAAGGGCAAAGGCAAGTTGTTCGACGTACCAGGCCTCAGCTCGCAGTCCGCAGGGGACGGCCGCTCCGTCGAGGCGCTGTACACCCTGAAGGTGCAGACGCCGCTGCCCTCACCGGGTTACGGCGCCAGGCTCTTTCTCGACCTCTTCCGGTCGGGAGTGCTGCGAACACACAACATCTTCGAGCACGACGTGGTCGACGGCGTAGACACCTCGGCGGCGGTGCACCTTGGAAGGGCGGTCTTCGACGGGCGGGTCAGTGAGCTCGAGCTGCGCAATCTGCTTGTCCCTCAGGGATATTGGGACGTTTTCTGGAGCCAGGTCCCCATCGCCGGCGCCCTTCTGCCACATGCCCAGAACACCTACGGACCCGATGCCCAACCCTTACTACCGCTCGGGGCAGCCGACCCCGACCTGATCGGGGAGCCAGGACTGACACCGCAGGCGGGCGCCCTGGCAACAGCTCCTCCGAACAATTCGCCCACCCTGCCCTTGACCTTCACCTCGATCGGCGCGATGCAGCAGAACGTCGGTACGCTCTTGAACACCGCCTCGGTGCCGTTCAGGGTTGTCGGCCCGGTCACCGACCTGGCGTTCGACCCCACCTCAGCCTTCTTCTACCAGGACAACCGGCGCTGCTACTACGTCGCAGGAACCCGTTACTACCAGTGGGGTAGCGCATGGCTCCCGGTGCCACCGTCCAACGCGGACAGCTCGCCGTACGAGGTGCGTTACGCATTCCACCGCTTCTACCACCCGTACACCCGGCTGTTCTGGCACCAGCTTTCCGGTGGAGGCTTCCCGGCGCTGTACAACCGCACCCTGCAACTGGCACCAGACACCATCGATCCCACCCACTCCGACGTGTTCACCTTCGGGGGCACGTACAACCCGCTCAGCCCGCGCGTCTCGTGGGGCGAAGACAACGAGATCATCGACTTCGGCCCCGACGCCGCCTACTCGGTCTACAACTGGGAGCTGTTCCTGCACACCCCGCTGTATGTCGCCGAGCTACTCAGTCAGAACCAGCAGTTCGCTGACGCGCTCACCTGGTTCCATTTCATCTTCAACCCCACGCTGCAGGGCCCTGACCCTGTGCCGCAACGGTTCTGGGTGCCCAAGCCGCTGAACTCCCTGACCACTCCGCTGATCCTGGCGCAACGGGTCAACCAGCTTCTCCAGCTGGTGAACCAGAGGGACCCCGACGCCGTAGCCCTGGTGCAGCGGTGGCGCAAGGACCCGTTCAACCCGTTCCTGATCGCCGACCAGCGGCCCGTTGCCTACATGAAGCGCGTCGTCATGTCCTACCTGGACAACCTGATCGCCTGGGCGGACAACCTGTTCAGCACCGACTCGCGGGAGGCGCTCAACGAGGCAACCCTTCTGTACATCACGGCTGCCGAGATCCTGGGTCCGCAACCGGTTGCGATCACCCCGCCGGAGCACGCCGACGACTCCTTCGACGACCTCGAGCCCAAGCTCGACGCGTTCGCCAACGCCCTGGTCGACATCGAGAACGTCGTCCCCGGCGGTGGCGGTGCCCCTCCCGGCGACGGCACCCTCCCGCCGCCGCAGACCTTCTACTTCAAGGTCCCGCCGAACGACAAGCTCCTCGGTTACTGGTCGACCATCGCCGACAGGCTGTTCAAGCTGCGCCACTGCCAGAACATCGAGGGCGTCACCCGACAGCTGGCATTGTTCGACGCACCGATTGACCCCGGCCTGCTAATCCGGGCCCAGGCAGCTGGCGTGGATCTGGGGAGCGTGCTCAGCGACCTGCAGGCACCCCTGCCCAACTACCGTTTCAACGCGCAATACGTCGAGGCCACGGACTTCTGCGACGCCGTTCGCCGGTACGGCAAGCAGGTGCTCACTGCCCTGGAGAAGCGGGACTCGGAGGCGATGGCGATGCTCTTGGCCACCAGCCGGCAGCAGCTGCTCCAGGACGCCGACGGCATTTTCGCCTCCCGCGTCGAACAGGCCCAGCAGCAGATCAACGCCCTGGAACAGACGCGCCTGCTGGCGCAGGCCCGCTATGACGACGCCAACCAGTCTGCGCACCAGTTCGCCAACACCGCTGAGTACACCGCCTTGGGGCTGAAGGGAGCACTGGTTGCGGTCAACGCCGCAGTGGCGATCGGTTACCTCATTGCCGGCGGCCTGCATGCCATTCCCGACTTCGCCCTCGGCGTTGCCGGCTTCGGCGGATCCCCGAGCGCGGACGCCAAGGAGGGTGGCTCCAACGCCGGCGGCGCCGCGGACAGTGCCTCAGACGCCGGGAAGGCGCTGGCGACCGCTCTGGACAAGGGCAGCGACCTGGCCAAGATGATCGG